>NZ_BCPO01000093.1:0-5439 GCF_016586105.1 Burkholderia sp. E168m15 | reverse complement strand
GGGCAGGCCGCGGGGCCGGCGACGGTCGCGTCCGCGGCGGCGCTGCCGACGCTCGGCGACGACATGGCGTCGGCGCTCGGCCTCGCGGGCCAGACGGCGGCGATCCCGTTCGACATCCCGTTGCGCGAAGCGCGCGATGCGTTCGAGCGCGCGTACTTCGAGTATCACCTCGCGCGCGAGAACGGCAGCATGACGCGCGTCGCGGAGAAGACGGGCCTCGAGCGCACGCACCTGTATCGCAAGCTCAAGCAGCTCGGCGTCGAGCTCGGCAAGAAGCCGTCCGAAGGTGCGCTGTAAAATATTTTGCGAAAGCACTTGCCCGGGGGCGAATAGCTCGATATACTTTCATTCTTCGTTGGCCCGGTAGCTCAGTTGGTAGAGCAGCGGATTGAAAATCCGCGTGTCGATGGTTCGATTCCGTCCCAGGCCACCAGCATTTAAAACCCCAAGAATCGGAAGGTTCTTGGGGTTTTTCGTTTGTGATGGGTATCGCGTGTCGTGGGCGGCGGGCCCGGCAGCATTCGCCGGGGCATGATAAAATCCGTGCCCGCTCAATGACTTAGCGCATCGCTTCATGCACATGGCAGGCTGCCCGCGGCGCGCCTGTCGTGGCGCGCGGCAACGATGCCGCGCGATGAGCGGTATAAGCGCGCCGCCGCATTCGCGGCCGACCGCGCTGCCTATACTGGTCGAGCCGGCGCAGGCCGGTCGCGTCGGGCCGTCCGGCGGCAGCCGGCCTCGGGGCGCAGTGCGACGCGAGCCTACACATTCACGGAGTATCACGGTGATTCGGACAGACGCTAAAGACGGCGCGCTCGTGTTGTTTTCCGGCGGGCAGGACTCCGCCACGTGCGTGGCATGGGCCCTCGAACGCTACCAGACGGTCGAGACGCTCGGCTTCGATTACGGCCAGCGTCATCGCGTCGAACTCGAGTGCCGCGAAGGCGTGCGCGAAGCGCTGAAGCACAGGTTTCCGGCGTGGTCGGACCGGCTCGGCGACGATCACATGATCGACCTGTCGGTGCTCGGCGCGATCAGCGATACCGCGATGACGCGCACGATCGAGATCGAGACGACGGCCAACGGCCTGCCGAACACGTTCGTGCCGGGCCGCAACCTGATGTTCATGACGATCGCCGCGGCGATCGCCTATCGCCGCGGGCTGCGCGTGCTGGTCGGCGGGATGTGCGAGACCGATTTCTCGGGCTATCCCGATTGCCGCGACGACACGATGAAGGCGCTGCAGGTCGCGCTGAATCTCGGGATGGATACGCGCATGGTGCTTGAGACGCCGCTGATGTGGCTCGACAAGGCGCAGACCTGGCAGCTCGCCGAACAGCTCGGCGGCGACGCGCTCGTCGAACTGATCCGCGTCGAGACGCACACGTGCTACGTGGGCGAGCGCGCGGAACTGCACGACTGGGGCTTCGGCTGCGGCGAATGCCCGGCCTGCAAGCTGCGCAAGCGCGGCTACGAGGCTTACCTGAAGGGCGAGCGGGTGACCGAAGCGCCGCTGTGATGCGGCTCGCGCGGGCAGCGCTTGATGGACAACGGATTCTGATCGACAACGAGCGGCGCGAGCCGGACGAAGCACGATGACTTACGCGGTCAAGGAAATTTTCTACACGTTGCAGGGCGAGGGCGCGAATGCGGGCCGGCCGGCCGTGTTCTGCCGGTTCGCCGGCTGCAACCTGTGGTCGGGCCGCGAAGAGGATCGTGCGGAGGCCGTGTGCCGCTTCTGCGATACGGATTTCGTCGGCACCGACGGCGAGAACGGCGGCAAGTTCAAGGACGCCGCCGCGCTCGTCGCGACGATCGCCGGCCTGTGGCCGGAGGGCGAAGCGAATCGCTTCGTCGTCTGCACGGGCGGTGAGCCGATGCTGCAGCTCGACCAGCCGCTCGTCGACGCGCTGCACGCGGCCGGCTTCGAGATCGCGATCGAGACCAACGGTTCGCTGCCGGTGCTCGAATCGATCGACTGGATCTGCGTGAGCCCGAAGGCCGATGCGCCGCTCGTCGTCACGAAGGGCAACGAACTGAAGGTCGTCGTGCCGCAGGACAACCAGCGGCTGGCCGACTACGCGAAGCTCGACTTCGAGTATTTTCTCGTGCAGCCGATGGACGGCCCGTCGCGCGACCTCAACACGAAGCTCGCGATCGACTGGTGCAAGCGTCATCCGCAGTGGCGGCTGTCGATGCAGACCCACAAATATCTGAACATTCCCTGAGCCACGGCTTTTGACATCGTGCTGATTACCCGAAAACTCGAATTCGACGCGGGCCACCGCATTCCCGATCACCGCAGCCAGTGCCGGAACCTGCACGGCCATCGCTACGTGCTCGAAATCACGCTGCGCGGCGATCTCGTCGATACCGAGGGGGCGCCCGACCGCGGCATGGTGATGGATTTCGCCGACGTGAAGGCGCTCGCGATGGAGCACCTCGTCAGCAAGTGGGACCACGCGTTCCTCGTCTATGCGCGCGACGACGTCGTGCGCTCGTTCCTCGAGCAGATGGCCGACCACAAGACGGTCGTGATCGACCGGATCCCGACCGTCGAGAACCTCGCGGCGATCGCGTTCGACCTCCTCGCGAACGTGTACGACGCGCACTACGGCGTGAACCTGCGCCTCGAGCGCGTGCGGCTGTACGAAACGCCGAACTGCTGGGCCGACGTCGAGCGCCAGCCCGGCCGCTGATCCTGCCTGCCCCCGCAGCCCCGCCGTCCGGCGCGGGCTGCCCGTCGCCGCGCACCGTGGCCTCGACTCCCTCCTTCCCGCGTCGGTAGGGCTTCCCCTGTCTGTTCCCGCATCGAGCGCCCGCCGCGCTATGATCGACGTGCCGCACCGAAAAACGCTCGCGTGAGCCATTGCGCGGCCCGCGCTGTCAGATCGGCCGTCCCGGGCCGACTCACGTTCTCTGGCGCGCGATCCGCCGCCGCCGCCGTGCTTCGGTTGCCCGGCGGTATGCATTCCGCTTTCCGCTGCGCCTGTTGCTTGTCCCGTTCGATTGCCATTCCGTTCCGGAGGCCGTATCGATGAGCACGCTCACCAATTCCCTCAAACAACGCCTGCGCGACGGTGACGAGCCGCTGTACGGCCTGTGGCTGTCGCTCGGCAGCGACTCGGCCGCGGAAGCGCTCGCGCACGCCGGTTACGACTGGCTCTGCATCGACATGGAGCATGCGCCGAACGACAGTCGCGACGTGGCGTCGCAACTGCGTGCGATCGCCGCGGCGCACCTGCCGAGCGAGCCGGTCGTGCGCGTGCCGGCGCGCGAGCCGTGGCTCGTGAAGCGCGCGCTCGACGCCGGCGCGCGCACGCTGATGTTCCCGTGTATCGAGACGCCCGACGACGCCGCGCACGCGGTGCGGCTCACGCGCTTCCCGTCGCCCGACACACCCGACGGGCTGCGCGGCGTCGCGGGCATGGTGCGCGCGGCGGCGTTCGGCATGCGCCGCGACTACCTGCAGACGGCGAATGCGCAAGTCGCGGTGATCGTGCAGGTCGAATCGGCGCGCGGCGTCGACGAAGTCGAGCGGATCGCGGCGACGCCCGGCGTCGATTGCCTGTTCGTCGGCCCGGCCGATCTCGCGGCGAGCCTCGGGCATCTCGGCGACATCCGCCACCCGGACGTCGAAACCGCGATGGCGCGCGTGCTCGCGGCCGGCAAGCAGGCAGGCGTCGCGGTCGGTATCTTCGCGGGCGACACGGCGGCCGCGCGCCAGTATCGCGACGCCGGTTACCGGATGATCACGGTATCGGCCGACGTGAGCTGGCTATTGCGCGCGACGCGGCAGGCGTTGCAGGAGGTACGGTCATGAACGGCGCAGACGCTGCGTGCCGCGGGCGCGCGCGGATCGGGACGATGGTCGGCCTGTGGGCCGTGTGTGCGGTGGCTGTCGCGCAGGGCGCGCCGCAAGCGAAGCCCGATCCGTCGCGCGAGACGCAATCGGCGGTTGCCGACTACAACGCCGGCGACTATCGTGCGGCGCTGGTGCAATTCCACGATGCGGCCGAGCGCGGCGATCGCCTCGCGCAGTTCAACTACGCGATGATGCTGCTGACGGGCGAAGGCGTGACGGCGAACGTCGACGAAGGGCTGCGCTGGCTCAGGCGCGCGGCGGACGCGAACATGTCGCATGCGCAGTACGTGTACGGCCGGATGTTCGACGATGGCGAATTCGTCGCGCGCAATCCGGCGGAAGCGCATCGCTGGTTCCTGCGGGCCGCGAAGCAGGGGCACGTGCAGGCCGAGCTGTCGCTCGCGAACCAGTTCCTCGACGGGCGCGGCACGCCGCGCGACAACCGGCAGGCGTTCGCATGGTACAAGCAGGCCGCCGACGCGGGCGAGCCGACCGCACAGTACGTGACCGCGTCGTTCTACGAGCGCGGCGGCGACGGCGTCGCGCAGAACCTGAACATCGCGCGGGCGTATTACGCGGCGGCGGCGGCGCAGGGCGACGAGACGGCCGGGATGAAATTCAAGGAGCTGAGCGCGCGGCTGAAGGCGCCGGGGCCGGCATCGGGCGCCGGCGCGGAGCAGGGCAAGCCGCACGCGCCGCCGCAGTAAGCGGCCGCATTCGGTTCGCCCGATGCAAAACGGCGCCCGCAGGCGCCGTTGTCGTGTGCCGCAGCGCAGGCCGCGCGGTCAGCTCTTCATCAACCGCCGTTGCCGCCCGACGCTCATGATCATCCCGATCGCGATGCCGAGCGTCGTGAGCGCGGTGCCGCCGTAGCTCATGAACGGCAGCGGCACGCCGACGACCGGCAGCACGCCGCTCACCATCCCGATGTTGACGAACGCGTAGACGAAGAACGCGAGCGTGAGCGAGCCCGCCAGCAGCCGGCCGAACAGCGTCGCGCCCTGCGCGGCGATGTAGAGCCCGCGGGCGATCAGCGCCATGTACAGCGTCAGCAGCACGAGCCCGCCGGCGAGCCCCCATTCCTCCGAGAACACCGCGAAGATGAAGTCGGTGTGCTTTTCCGGAATGAATTCGAGGTGCGCCTGCGTGCCTTTCAGGTAGCCCTTGCCGAGCACGCCGCCCGAGCCGATCGCGATCACGGCCTGGATCGTGTGGAAGCCCTTGCCGAGCGGGTCGGAGGTCGGATCGAGCAGCGTGCACACCCGGTGTTTCTGGTAGTCGTGCATCAGCGGCCACTGTACTTCGGGCTGGCAGATGCGTTCCTCGAACACGGCGATCGAGCCGACCGCGAGCACGCCCGCGACGAGCACCGGCACGATCAGCTTGAACGACAGGCCGGCGAGGTAGATCACGAAGAAGCCGGCCGCGAACACGAGCAGGCCCGTGCCGAGGTCGGGCTGCTTCGCGATCAGCCCGACCGGCACCAGCAGGATTCCGAACGCGGCGATGAAGTCGTACCAGCGCAGCCCGCCTTCGCGGCGCTGGTACGACTTCATCGCCGCGTTCGGAATCCT
>NZ_BCPO01000092.1:0-29078 GCF_016586105.1 Burkholderia sp. E168m15 | reverse complement strand
GGTGGCGCTGGCGGCCCCAGAGGCGCCCAAGGCACCCGACGCGGCCGACGCCGCCTCGGCCGCGCTGGCCGCCGAGGGCACGACCGGCTGCGGCAGCGCGGTGAAGCCGGCCGCGATCGTGGCGGGCTTCGACGTGTCGCCGACCACCGGTGCGCTCACCGGCTCGGTCGCCGACGCCGCGGCGGCCACGGCCGCGGCCTCGTTCTTCGGGTTCTGGCGCTCGACCAGGTAGTAGTCGAGCACGCGGCGCGCGATCGGGCCGGCGGCCTGCGCACCCCAGCCGCCGTTCTCGACGACCAGCGCGACGGCGATCTGCGGATGGTCGACCGGCGCATACGCGATGAACAGCGCGTGGTCGCGCAGGTGTTCGGCGAGCAGGTGGCCCTTGTAGTTCGAACCCTGCAGCGAGAACACCTGCGCGGTACCGGTCTTGCCGGCGGCGAGGTACTGCGCGCCGCGGAACACCTTGTACGCGGTCCCGGACGGGTTCTCGATCACGTTCTCCATCCCGCGCTTCACGACGTCGATGTCGGCCGCCTTCAGCGGGATCACCTCGCTTTCCTTCGGCACGGTCAGGTGGCGCGCCCGCGAGATCGGGTCCTCGACTTCCTTCACGAGGTGAGGCTTCATCACGACGCCGTTGTTCGCGAGCGTTGCAGTGGCATGCGCGAGTTGCAGGATCGTGAACGAGTTGTAGCCCTGGCCGATCCCGAGGCTGATCGTCTCGCCGTCGAACCACTTCTGTTGCGCGGCCTTCTTGAACGCCTTCTTCTTCCAGTCGGTCGACGGCAGGATGCCGCGCGCCTCGCCCTGGATGTCGATTCCGGTGATCTGGCCGAAGCCGAACGGCTTCATGAAGTTCGCGATCGCGTTCACGCCGAGGTCGCGCGCGAGCATGTAGAAGTAGGTGTCGTTCGACACCATGATCGCCTTGTTCATGTCGACCCAGCCCTGGCCCGAGCGCACGTCGTTGCGGAACGTGTGGCCGCCGAACGTGAAGTAGCCCGGGTCCTGGAAGCCCCAGCCCGGCGTGCGCTTGCCGAGCGTGAGGCCCGCGAGCGCCATGAACGGCTTGTACGTCGAGCCGGGCGGGTAGGTGCCGTGCAGCGGGCGGTTCAGGAGCGGCTTGTCGGGCGAGTTGTTCAGCTCGTCCCAGGTCTGCTGGTCGATGCCGTCGACGAACGAGTTCGGGTCGAAGCTCGGCGACGATACGAACGCGAGCACGTCGCCCGTCTTCGGCTCGATCGCGACGAGCGCGCCGCGCTTGCCGGCGAACGCCTGCTCGGCGACCTGCTGCAGCCCGATGTCGAGCGACAGCACGAGGTTGTTGCCGGGCGTCGCCTGCGTGCGCGACAGCGTGCGCACCGGCCGGCCGCCAGCCGTCACCTCGACTTCCTCGAAGCCCGTCAGCCCGTGCAGCTCGGTCTCGTAGCTCTGCTCGACGCCGATCTTGCCGATGTAGTCGGTGCCCTTGTAGTTGTTCGCGTCGCGGCGCGGATCGTAGTGCTCCTGGTCGCTGTCGTTGTCGTCGCTCATCGCGTCGATGCGATCCTGGTCGCGCTTCGAGATCCGGCCGATATAGCCGATCACGTGCGCGGCCGTCATGCCGAGCGGGTACTGGCGGAACAGCCGCGCGCGCACGTCGACGCCGGGGAAGCGGAAGCGCTGCGCGGTGAAGCGCGCGACTTCGGCGTCGGTGAGCCGCGTGCGGATCGGCAGGCTCTCGAAGTTCTTCGAGTCTTCCTGCAGCTTCTTGAAGCGGCGGCGGTCGCGGGCGTCGATCGGGATGATCTCGGACAGCTTGTCGATCGTGTTGTCGAGCGTGTCGTCGAGCTTCGACGGCGTGATCTCGAGCGTGTACGCCGAGTAGTTCTTCGCGAGGATCACGCCGTTGCGGTCGGTGATGATCCCGCGGTTCGGCACGATCGGCGCGACCGAGATGCGGTTTTCCTCGGCCTGCAGCGCGTATTTGCCGTGCTGCATCAACTGCAGGTAGAAGAAGCGGCTCGCGAGCAGCCCGAAGCAGACGAACACGAACACGCCCGCCGCCGCGACGCGCAGGCGGAACCTCGAGAGCTGCTGTTGGGTGTCGTTGAATTCGGTCATTTAAGGGCAATCTGGCCCGCGCGCGGACGCGGGCGAGGTGCCGCCCCGGAGCGCGGCGCGCGGCGGGCGTGGGGGCGGCGGGTATTCAAGGTCGGTCCGGCTCAGATCGGGCGCGTATCGTCCGGGTCGACCGGGCGGCGTTGCGGCATCAGCAGCAGGTGGCTCGCGATCGGCCACAGCGCGGCTTCGACGAAACCGTCGACGAGATAGCGCCAGCCGGGGAACGCGGCGCCCATCAGCAGGCGGATCACGAACGGCACGAGCTGCGCGGCGACCAGCAGCGGCGTGACGTACAGCACCTGCACGCCGATCGGCATCCACAGCACGCGGCGGTGGATCGTGATCGCGCCGTACGACAGCAGCGTATAGGCGAGCGCGTGCTCGCCGAGCAGCCCCGCGTCGTGCACGTCCATCAGGATGCCGAGCGCGAACGCAACGCCCATCCCGACCTTGCGCGGCTGGTGGATGTTCCAGAACAGCAGCACGAGCGCGACGAAATCGGGCACGCCGGGCAGGCGGCCCCATGGCATCAGGTTCAGCAGGAACGCGGCGGCGAGGCTGAAGACGATGAAGTACGGATTGACCGGCTGCAGGATGTATTGCGGGCGGTTCATCGCTGGGCTCCTGATTGCCCGGCGGCGGGCTTCGCGGGCGCGGCGGCGGGCTGGGCCGGCGCCGCAGGAGCCGCCGGCGCCGGTTTCGCGCCGGGCTGGGCCGCGGCGGCCGGCTTCGCGTTCGCGTCGGCCTTGTCGGCTTTCTCGGCCTTTTCGCCCTTCGCGGCGGCTTTCGCGCCCTTCTTGCCCTTCGCGTTCTTCTCGGCGGCGGGATCGGGCTCGGCCGGACGCGGCGGGATGTCGTTGCGGTAATGCAGCACGAGCATCTGGCGCGCGCCGCGCACGGCCGCGACCGGTGCGCAGGTCACCCGGGCGAACGCGGTATCGGCGAGCTTGTCGACGCGCACGACCTTGGCGACCGGCAGGCCGGGCGGATAGACGCCATCGAGGCCGCTCGTGATCAGCTCGTCGCCGGCGACGAGATCCGCGCTGGTCGGCACGAAGCGCAGGTCGAGCGAATCGCCCTTCGGCGTGCCGTAGATCACGCTGCGCAGGCCGGTGCGCAGCACCTGCACGGGAATCGCGAGATCGCGGTCGGTGACCAGCGTGACTTCGGATTGCAGCGGGAACACGCGCGTGACCTGGCCGATCACGCCGTCCTCGCTGACGACGGGCGAGCCGTCCTGGATGCCTTGCTGCGAGCCTTGCCCGACCACGATCTTCTGCGTGAACGGATCGCTCGTGTCGTACTGGATCTCGACCGGCGTCGATTGCGTCGCGATGTGCTGGCGCAGTTCGAGCACCGCGCGCAGGTGCGCGTTCTCCTGCGTGAGCACGGCGGCCTGGTTGGCCTGCGTCGACAATTGCAGGTTGCGCTTGCGGAGATCGTCGTTCTCGTGGCGCAGCGCCGCGCCGGTGACGGCGAGGTCGGCCGCGCCCATGAACAGGTCGCGCGGCACGAGCGCCGCGCGTTGCAGCGGGTAGAGCACGGTGCCGAGCACGCCGCGCACGATTTCGAGCGTGCTGAAGCGCGCGTCCGACACGAGGAGCGCGATGGCGAGGGCGACGAAGAAGATGAGCCGCGCGAGCGCGGGCGGACCTTGCTTGAAGAGGGGCGGCGGACTGTATTCCATGGTCGGCGCCGGGCGCGTGTGATCGGTTAAATAATGCTCAGACGCGCAAACGGCGCGGCGGTTCGTTCTGAACGAGCGATCCGGCCACGCCGCGGGTGCGTCATATCAAACGGGACTGCCTAGGCGATCACTGGGCGATCACTCGTACGAGAAGATGCTGCCCAGCTTGTCCATGCGCTCGAGCGCCATGCCCGAACCGCGCACGACGCAGGTCAGCGGATCTTCCGCGACGAGCACCGGCAGGCCGGTTTCTTCCGCGAGCAGGCGATCGAGGTCGCGCAGCAGCGCGCCGCCGCCCGTCAGCATCATCCCGCGCTCGGCGATGTCGGCGCCGAGTTCCGGCGGCGTCTGTTCGAGCGCGATCTTCACCGACGACACGATCTGGTTCAGCGGATCGGTCAGTGCTTCGAGGATTTCGTTGCTGGAGATCGTGAAGCTGCGCGGGATGCCTTCCGACAGGTTGCGGCCCTTCACTTCCATTTCCTTGACTTCGGAGCCCGGGAACGCGGAGCCGATTTCCTTCTTGATCGCTTCGGCGGTCTGCTCGCCGATCAGCATCCCGTAGTTGCGGCGGATGTAGTTGACGATCGCCTCGTCGAACTTGTCGCCGCCGACGCGCACCGAGCCTTTGTAGACGATGCCGCCGAGCGAGATCACGCCGACTTCGGTCGTGCCGCCGCCGATGTCGACGACCATCGAGCCGGTGGCTTCCGAGACCGGCAGGCCCGCGCCGATCGCGGCCGCCATCGGCTCCTCGATCAGGTAGACCTGCGACGCGCCGGCGCCGTGCGCCGCTTCCTTGATCGCGCGGCGCTCGACCTGGGTCGAGCCGCACGGCACGCAGATGATGATGCGCGGCGACGGCGAGAACATGCGCGACTCGTGGGCCGTCTTGATGAACTGCTTGATCATCTGCTCGGTGACGGTGAAGTCGGCGATCACGCCGTCCTTCATCGGGCGGATCGCCTCGATGTTGCCCGGCACCTTGCCGAGCATCTGCTTGGCTTCCTTGCCGACCGCCTGGATCGTCTTCTTGCCGTTGGGGCCGCCTTCCTGGCGGATCGACACGACGGACGGTTCATCGAGCACGATGCCCTTGCCGCGCATGTAGATCAGGGTGTTTGCGGTGCCGAGGTCGATCGCGAGATCGTTGGAGAAGTAGCTGCGCAAAAAACCGAACATTCAGAATCCTGTTTCGCTCTGGGCCGGCCCTGCATAGCGAGCGCTGAGGGCGGCAGCGGAAAAAATAACAGCCTCGGGAAGCGTGGCGGAAGCGGCCGCCGCGGCGCACGAAGCTGCGAGTGATGTCTACCGGGGATCGCACGAAGCACGCACGGCTTGCCGAAGCAGGGCGAAACGGTGCGGGAAAAGGCTGCCGGGTTTGGGTCGAACGCGTAATGATACCTTATAATTTCACGGTATTTGAATCGAAACGGGCGGTATTTTTGCCGCTTCGGCCCCGATTTCTGAGGGTGGATCGCACCCTCCAACCCCCCGCCGCAGTGCTGCTTTCGATGCACTGCGCAGCCTTGTTTTTCCGGTGATCGCATGGCCCTGACCCTGACCGATGTGAAACGCATCGCGCACCTGGCGCGACTCGAAATGGCCGACGCCGACGCCGAGCACATGCTCGGCCAGCTCAATGAATTCTTCGGCCTCGTCGAGCAGATGCAGGCGGTCGACACCGCCGGCATCGCGCCGCTCGCCCACCCGATCGAACAGATCCAGGAAGTCGCGCAGCGCCTGCGCGACGACGCCGTGACGGAAGTCGTCAATCGCGACGACAACCAGCGTCCGGCGCCGGCCGTCCAGGACGGCCTCTATCTCGTGCCGAAGGTGATCGAGTAAGCATTCGATGACAAGCGCGCCGGCCGTCCTGCGCCGCGCGCCACCCAGAATTCCAGGAAAACCACTCAATGCACGCAAAAAGCCTGACCGAACTGCGCGCCGCGCTCGCCGCCAAGGAATGCTCGGCCGTCGAGCTCGCGCAGCACTATCTGAAACGGATCGACGCCGCGCGCGACCTGAACGCGTTCGTCCACGTCGACGCCGACCTCACCCTCGCGCAGGCGAAAGCCGCCGACGCCGAACTCGCGCGCGGCGCGGGCGGCGCGCTCACCGGCCTGCCGATCGCGCACAAGGACGTGTTCGTCACGCGCGGCTGGCGCTCGACCGCCGGCTCGAAAATGCTCGCGAACTACGAGAGCCCGTTCGACGCGACCGTCGTCGCCCGCCTGCAGGCGGCCGGCATGGTCACGCTCGGCAAGACCAACATGGACGAGTTCGCGATGGGCTCGTCGAACGAAAACTCGGCGTTCGGCGCGGTGAAGAACCCGTGGGACACGAACGCGGTGCCGGGCGGCAGCTCGGGCGGCAGCTCGGCCGCCGTCGCCGCGCGCCTCGCGCCGGCCGCGACCGGCACCGACACCGGCGGCTCGATTCGCCAGCCCGCGTCGTTCGCGGGCGTGACGGGCATCAAGCCGACCTACGGCCGCGTGTCGCGCTACGGGATGATCGCGTTCGCGTCGTCGCTCGACCAGGGCGGCCCGATGGCGCAGAGCGCGTCCGACTGCGCGCTGCTGCTGAACGCGATGGCCGGCTTCGACGAGCGCGACTCGACGAGCCTCGAGCGCGACGATGAAGACTTCACGCGCCACCTCGGCCAGCCGTGGGCCGCCGGCAACGACGCGGGCAAGCCGCTCGCGGGCCTGCGCATCGGTTTGCCGAACGAGTATTTCGGCGCGGGCCTCGCCGACGACGTGCGCGCGACGATCGACGCGGCCCTCAAGCAATACGAGGCGCTCGGCGCGACGCTCGTGCCGGTGTCGCTGCCGAAGACGGAACTGTCGATCCCCGTGTACTACGTGATCGCCCCGGCGGAAGCGTCGTCGAACCTGTCGCGTTTCGACGGCGTGCGCTTCGGCCACCGCGCCGCGCAGTACGGCGATCTGCTCGACATGTACAAGAAGTCGCGCGCCGAAGGCTTCGGGCCTGAAGTGAAGCGCCGGATTCTGGTCGGCACCTACGTGCTGTCGCACGGTTACTACGACGCGTACTACCTGCAGGCGCAGAAGATCCGCCGCATCATCGCGAACGATTTCCAGGAAGCGTTCAAGTCCTGCGACGTGATCATGGGCCCGGCGTCGCCGACGGTCGCATGGGATCTCGGCGCGAAGGGCGACGATCCGGTGCAGATGTATCTCGCGGATATCTACACGCTGTCGGTGAGCCTCGCGGGCCTGCCCGGCATGAGCGTGCCGTGCGGCTTCGGCGCGGGCGCGAACGCGAAGCGCCCGGTCGGCCTGCAGATCATCGGCAACTATTTCAACGAAGCCCGGATGCTGCAGGTCGCCGACGCGTTCCAGCGCGCGACCGACTGGCACAAGCAAGTTCCGGCAGGGGTGTAAGCACATGGCTACTCAGTGGGAAGTCGTTATCGGTCTCGAGACGCACGCGCAACTGTCGACCGTCTCGAAGATTTTCTCGGGCGCATCGACGCAGTTCGGCGCGGAGCCGAACACGCAGGCGTGCCCGGTCGACCTGGCGTTGCCGGGCGTGCTGCCGGTGCTGAACCGCGGCGCGGTCGAGCGGGCGATCCGCTTCGGCCTCGCGATCGGCTCGACCATCGCGCCGCGCAGCATCTTCGCGCGCAAGAATTATTTCTACCCCGATCTGCCGAAGGGCTATCAGATCAGCCAGTACGAGATTCCGGTCGTGCAGGGCGGCCAGATCACGATCCAGGTGCCGGCCAACGAGAAGGCCGGCAAGCCGGCGTACGAGAAGACGGTCAACCTGACCCGCGCGCACCTCGAGGAAGACGCGGGCAAGTCGCTGCATGAAGACTTCGCCGGCATGACCGGCATCGACCTGAACCGCGCGGGCACGCCGCTGCTCGAGATCGTCACCGAGCCGGAAATGCGCAGCGCGGCCGAGGCCGTGGCCTATGCGAAGGCGCTGCACGCGCTCGTCGTGTGGCTCGGCATCTGCGACGGCAACATGCAGGAAGGCTCGTTCCGCTGCGACGCGAACGTGTCGGTGCGACCGGTCGGCCAGGAGAAATTCGGCACGCGCGCGGAAATCAAGAACCTGAACTCGTTCCGGTTCCTCGAGGAAGCGATCAACTACGAAGTGCGTCGCCAGATCGAGCTGATCGAGGACGGTGGCGAAGTCGTGCAGGAAACCCGCCTGTACGACCCGGACAAGCGCGAGACGCGTTCGATGCGCAGCAAGGAAGACGCGCACGATTACCGCTACTTCCCCGATCCCGACCTGATGCCGCTCGTGATCGGCCGGGACTGGGTCGAGCGCGTGCAGTCCGGCATGCCGGAGCTGCCGGCCGCGATGCAGCAGCGCTTCGTCGACGAGTACGGCGTGTCCGCGTACGACGCGGGCGTGCTGACGTCGAGCAAGGCGATGGCCGCGTACTTCGAGTCGGTGGTCGCGAAGGCCGGCGCAGCGAATGCGAAGATCGTCGCGAACTGGCTGATGGGCGACGTGTCGTCGCAACTGAACCGCGACGGCATCGAGATCGACGCGATTCCGGTGTCGGCCGCGCAGCTCGCGCTGTTGCTGCAGCGCATCGCCGACGGCACGATCTCGAACAAGATCGCGAAGGAAATCTTCGCGACGATCTGGGACGAGAAGGCGACCGACGAAGGCGCGGCCGACCGCATCATCGACGCGAAGGGCCTCAAGCAGATCTCCGACACCGGCGCGCTGGAAGCGATCATCGACGAAGTGCTCGCGGCGAACGCGAAATCGGTCGAGGAATTCCGCGCCGGCAAGGAAAAGGCGTTCAACGCGCTGATCGGCCAGGCGATGAAGGCGACCAAGGGCAAGGCCAATCCGCAGCAGGTCAACGAACTGCTGAAGAAGAAGCTCGGCTGAGCATGCGCGCGCGTCTGAACCGCGCTTGACGACGGGCCGCTCCGAACCAGTTCGGGGCGGCCCGTCGCGTTTGGTGGATGCGTTATCGTATGCACCACACCGTCCAACGGAGGAACGAATGGCGAAACAACCGTCGCTCGACGATTTCCGCGTGCCCTACAGCACGCGCGAGAAGGAAGCCGCCGCATTCAAGCTCGACGCGTTCGACCCTGGTGCGAAGCCGTTTTCGTCCGGCTCGAAGGAGGCCGACCGCGAACGGCTGTCGGTCGTGTCGACCGAGCTCGACGTGCAGCAGGAGCGCTTGCACACGCAGCAGAAGAAGCGCGTGCTGCTCGTGCTGCAGGGAATGGACACGAGCGGCAAGGACGGCACCGTGCGCGCGGTGTTTCGCGAAGTCGACCCGCTCGGCCTGCGCATCGTGCCGTTCAAGGCGCCGACGCCGATCGAGGCCGCGCACGACTTCCTGTGGCGCGTGCATGCGCAGGTGCCGGCGGCGGGCGAGCTCGCGATCTTCAACCGCAGCCACTACGAGGACGTGCTGGTGCCGCGCGTGCTCGGCGCGATCGGCGACAAGGAGTGCGAGCGCCGCTACCGGCAGATCCGCGATTTCGAGACGATGCTGTTCGAGAACGGCACGACCATCATCAAGTGCTTCCTGCACATCTCGAAGGACGAGCAGCGCGCGCGGCTGCAGGCGCGCATCGACGACCAGACCAAGCACTGGAAATTCGACATCTCCGATCTCGACGCGCGCAAGCACTGGGACGCGTACCAGTCCGCATACCGCGACGCGCTCGCCGCGACGTCGGCCGAGCATGCGCCGTGGTACGTGATCCCGGCGAATTCGAAGACGCACCGCAACGTGATGATCGCCGAGCTGCTGCTGCGCACGATGACCGACATGAAGCTGGAATTCCCGCCGCCGAAGCCCGAGCTCGAAGGCGTGAAGATCCGTTAAGCTGCCCCCCTGTAAAAACATCGAACTGAACGGAACCCGACATGATGCGAGTGATTACCGCCAACCTGAATGGCATCCGCTCCGCCGCGAAGAAGGGCTTCTTCGACTGGCTCGGCGAACAGAACGCCGATTGCGTATGCGTGCAGGAAATCAAGGTGTCGGCCGACGACCTGCCGGCCGAATTCGTCGAGCCGCACGGCTTCAAGAGCTATTTCCACCACGCCGAGAAGAAGGGCTACAGCGGCGCGGGCGTGTACAGCCGCCGCGAGCCCGATGACGTGATCATCGGTTTCGGCAGCAGCGAGTTCGATCCCGAAGGGCGCTACGTCGAGGCGCGCTACGGCAAGCTGTCGGTCGTGTCGGTGTACGTGCCGTCCGGTTCGAGCGGCGAGGAGCGCCAGCAGGCGAAGTACCGCTTCATGGCCGAATTCATGCCGCACCTCGCGGCGCTGAAGAAGAAGCGCGAGGTGATCCTGTGCGGCGACGTGAACATCGTCCACAAGGAAATCGACATCAAGAACTGGAAGAGCAACCAGAAGAACTCGGGCTGCCTGCCGGAAGAACGCGAGTGGCTCACGAAGCTGTTCGACGACGTCGGCTACGTCGACGTGTTCCGCACGCTCGATCAGCGCCCCGAGCAGTACACGTGGTGGAGCAACCGCGGCCAGGCGTACGCGAAGAACGTCGGGTGGCGGATCGATTACCAGATCGCGACCCCGGGCGTGGCCGGGACCGCGAAAAGCACATCGATCTTCAAGGACATCAAGTTCAGCGATCACGCGCCGCTGACGATCGACTACGACTACCAGAAGTGATGCGCTGGGTGGCGCCTGGCGCGTAGCCGGATGACGCGATGACGCAAAACGGGCCGCATGTCGAACATGCGGCCCGTTTCGTTTGGCGCGGCTTACTGCTTGAGCGACGCCATATCCACCACGAACCGGTACTTCACGTCGCTCTTCAGCATCCGCTCGTAGGCGGCGTTGATCTGCTGCATCGGAATCGTCTCGATATCGGACGTGATCCCGTGCTCCGCGCAGAAGTCGAGCATTTCCTGCGTTTCCGCGATCCCGCCGATCAGCGAGCCCGCGAGGCGGCGGCGCTTGAAGATCAGGTTGAACACCTGCGGCGACGGATGGTCGTGCTCCGGCGCGCCGACGAGCGTCATCGTGCCGTCGCGCTTGAGCAGGTGCAGGAACGGGTTCAGGTCGTGCTGCGCGGCGACCGTGTTCAGGATGAAGTCGAAGCTGTTCAGGTGCGCGTTCATCTGCGCTTCGTCCTTCGAGATCACCACTTCATGCGCGCCGAGCCGCTTGCCGTCCTCGATCTTCGACGGCGACGTCGTGAACAGCACGACGTGTGCGCCCATCGCGCGCGCCAGCTTCACACCCATGTGGCCGAGGCCGCCGAGACCGACGATGCCGACCTTCTTGCCGGGGCCGACGTTCCACTGCCGCAGCGGCGAGTAGGTCGTGATCCCCGCGCACAGCAGCGGCGCGGCGCCGGCCGGGTCGAGCGTGTCCGGCACGCGCAGCACGAACGCCTCGTCGACGACGAGCTGCGTCGAATAGCCGCCGTACGTGATGTCGCCCGTCACGCGGTCCTGGCCGTTGTAGGTGCCGACGAAGCCGTTCTCGCAATACTGCTCGAGGCCTTCTTCGCAGCTCGCGCAGGTGCGGCACGAATCGACGAGACAGCCGACGCCGACCAGCTCGCCGACCTTGAAGCGCGACACCTGCGGGCCGGTCGCGGTTACGCGGCCGACGATTTCATGGCCCGGCACGACCGGGTAGATCGTGTTGCGCCATTCGTTGCGCGCCTGGTGAAGATCGGAGTGGCAGACGCCGCAGTAGAGGACGTCGATCTGGACGTCGAGGTCGCGCAGCGCGCGACGCTGGAATTCGAACGGGGCGAGCGGCGATTGCGAATCGGTCGCCGCGTAGGCATAGGTCGTGCTCATGCAAAGGCTCCTTGTCCGGAAAAGATCCGGCGAAACAGACTGCCGTCGCATCATGTGGCGATGCGGCGAGACAGGTGCCTATCGTAAGGAGCGCACCGCCGCGGCGAAATACATGAAGGTCTGGAAGATTTGCCTATTCCTCTTGAATTGCGCACGAACGCCCGTCAAAACGCGTTCAAGGTGCTAAATTGCGAGCCAGATTCTCTTGCCGGACAGGACCACGCAGATGAGCTTCCAGCCCCTTTTTGCCGACTCGGGCGACCGCGTGCAGCGCCGCATGATCGAGCTGCACACGCGCCTCGCGCCGAACGAGGGCGACACGCTCGCGGCGCTCGACGGCGTGCGCTTGCTCCGCGTGAGCCGTCCCGCGCCGCGCATGCCCGTGCTGTACGAGCCGAGCATCATCGTCGTGTGCCAGGGTCGCAAGCTCGGCTATCTCGGCGACCGCTCGTTCGTGTACGACGCGCAGCAATACCTGGTGCTGTCGGTGCCGCTGCCGTTCGAATGCGAAACCTTCGCGAGCATGGACGAGCCGTTTCTCGCGATCTCGATCCGCGTCGATCTCGCCGTGATCGCCGAGCTCGCGATCCTGCTCGACGAGACGCTCGGCGCGGCGATCAGCGAGCCGCTCGGCGTCTATTCGACGCCGCTCGACGCGCCGCTGGCCGATGCGGTCGTGCGGTTGCTCGAAGCACTCGCGTCGCCGCACGACACGCGCGTGCTGGGGCCGGCGATCATGCGCGAGATCGCGTATCGCGTGCTGACCGGCGAGCAGGGCGACGCGATGCGCGCGGCGCTCGTGCAGCAGCATCATTTCGGCCGCATCGCGAAGGCGCTGCGGCGCATCCATGCGGAGCTGAGGGCCGATCTCGACGTCGAGACGCTTGCCCGCGAAGCCGGGATGAGCCTCGCGGTGTTTCACGCGCAGTTCAAGCACGTGACGGCGACGTCGCCGATGCAGTACGTGAAGACCGCGCGGCTGCACCAGGCGCGGCTGATGATGGTGCGCGACGGACTGGGCGCCGGCGCGGCAGCCGCGCGGGTCGGCTATGCGAGCGCGTCGCAGTTCAGTCGCGAGTTCAAGCGGCTGTTCGGCCGCAGCCCCGCGGATGATGTGCGCTGGATGCGTGACAGCGGGGTGCGCCCGGCGATGGCCGACGCGGACGCATAGCGTCCCGGGTCTCGCGCGGCGGCTCAGCGCCGCACGATCTTGCGCCGCTGCGCGCTGATGCCCGCATAGTCGGGCAGCGATTCGACGCGTTTGCCCGTCGCCTTCGCGTACAGCGGCATCAGGTCCGGCAGCCGGTTCAGCAGATCCTGGCGGCGCGCGGCGCTGTACGGGTGCGTGTAGATGAAGCCCGACGCCTTGTTCGCGCGCGTCGCGACCGCGAGCTTGTCCCACAGCGTGATCGCCGCGCGCGGATCGAAGCCCGCGCGTGCGGCGATGTCGCCGCCGATCACGTCGGCTTCGGTTTCGTCGGTCGGATCGTAGTGGAGCGACTGCAGACGCTCGCCGAGATTCAGCGCCTGCGGCAGCGGATCGCCGACGCCGAACAGCGGCGGCAGCGCGGCCGCGCGCAGCGACGTCTGCGAGGTCACGCTGAAGTTGCTGCGCGCGTGTTCGCGCAGCGCATGCGCGATGCCGTGCGCGAGCAGCACGCCGAGTTCGTCGTCGTTCAGGCGTACGCGGTCGAGCATGCCGCCGTACACCAGCACCTTGCCGCCCGGCAGGCAAGTCAGGCGGATGTCGCGCGAGCGGATCGCGTTGACGTCCCACGCCCAGCTTTTCACGCGGTCGTTCCACTTCACCGAATACGGCGCGAGCTTCGCGACGATCGCGCGCAGGCGTTTCACGCGCGGCTGGTTCGCGGGCAGCAGGCGGTTGCTGTCGGCGGCCGTCTGCACGATCTGCGCGTATTCGTTCGCGGTGAGCTGTTCGAGCAGCGGCGACGGGATCAGCGTGCGGAACGCGATCGCGTTGCCGTAGCGGACCTGCTGCGGCGTCGGCGTATAGGCCTTCGCCGGCACCGCGGCGCCGGTCGGCTGCGCGCCTTCGGCGGCGGACGGCGGGACGGGCGCGGCAGACGTGGCGGGGGCGGGCGGCGTCGCCTGCGCGGCGGCCGGTGCGGAGCCCGCAGCCGTCGCGCCGATGTCGGTCGCGTGCGCACTCGTCGCGGTGAATGCCGCGGCGCCGACGCTCAACGCAGCCGTCACGCGTGCGAGACGATGCAGGCGGTTACCGCGCACGGCTCGCCTCGCCGTCGCGCGCGGCACCGTTCCATGGCGCGATCCTGAACAGCAGCAGCATGCCGGGAACCGCGAGCGCGGTGCACACGATGAAATAGTCGTACCAGCCGATCTTCGCGACGACGAAGCCGCTCGCGGCCGATGCGAGCGTACGCGGCACCGACGCGAGGCTCGTGAACAGCGCGAACTGCGTGGCCGTGTAGCGCGGGTCGGTCGTGCTCGCGATATATGCGACGAACGCGGCCATCGTGAGGCCGGTCGTGAAGGTTTCGAAGCCGTAGACGAGCGCGAGCGCGACCGTCATCGGGCTCAGCTTCGGCGTGATCTCGATACCGAACACCGACATGAACGACGCGAGCGCGTGGCTGGCCGCGACCGTGAAGTCGTACAGCATCGCGAGCACCGGCGAGCCGGGGCCGAGCTGCGCGAGCCACGCGAAGCCGAGCGTCGACACCATCTGCAGCGCGCCGAAGATCCACAGCCCGCGGCCGATGCCGATCTTCACGAGCCAGATGCCGCCGATGATGCCGCCGGCGACGCTCGCGACGAGCGCGGTGGTCTTCGCGACGATGCCGATCTCGGTGCGCGAGAAGCCGATGTCGAGGAAGAACGACGTCGACAGCGTGGTGGCCATCGTGTCGCCGATCTTGAACAGGAAGATGAACGCGATGACGAGCAGCGCGCCGGCCCAGCCGTCGCGCTGGATGAATTCGCGGAACGGCAGCACGATCGCGTCGCGCAGGTTGCGCGGCGGCGTGCCGACCACTTCCGGCTCGCGCACGACGAGCGTCATCAGGATGCCCGGCAGCATGAACGCGCCGGTGATCGCGAATACCGCGTCCCACGGCAGGTGGTCGGACAGGATCAGCGCGAGCGAACCGGGAATCAGCGCGGCGAGCTTGTACGCGTTCACGTGCACCGCGTTGCCGAGGCCCTGCTCGGTGTCGCGCAGCAGCTCGCGGCGATACGCGTCGATCACGATGTCGGCGCTCGCGCCGAAGAATGCGACGAGCGTGGTGAGCGCGGCGACCGTCCAGATCGAGTCGCGCGGCGACACGAAGCCGAGCGCGGCGATCGCGCCGGCGACCAGCAGCTGCGTGAGCAGCAGCCAGCCGCGCCGGCGGCCCGGCCGCCAGCCGGGCAGGCGCGGGATGTAGCGGTCCATCAGCGGCGCCCACAGGAACTTCCACGTATACGGGAACTGGATCAGCGCGAACAGGCCGATTTCCTTCAGGTTTACACCCTCGGAGCGCAGCCATGCCTGCACGAGGTAGACGAGCGTGAAGAGGGGCAGCCCCGACGTGAAGCCCAGGAACACGCAGATCAGCATGTGCGTGTTCAGATAGGCGCGCCAGCCGGGGTGATCCTCGTGAGCGGTGAGTGCGGGCGCCTCGTGTGGCGTTTTCGACATGGACAGGAACTGGGTAGCGTTGACTGACGGCGGCGGCAGCGCAGGCGGCGCGCACGGCGCAGGAGGGGCGGCCGCGCGCGTGGGCGGGCCGGATCTTCCGTCAACGGCTCCCCGGCTCAGCTGCGCTTGACGCGATAGACAGCAAGACTACCACGCCAGTTCGCTCCCCATCGAATCGGCTGGCCTTCGTGCAGCACGACGCGGTCGAGAATCGTCACGCCCACTTCGGGCGCCAGCGCCTCGAAATCCTCGATCGTCAGCACCCGCACGTTCGGCGTGTTGTGCCACTGGTAAGGCAGCGACTTCGACACCGGCATCCGGCCGTTCAGCACCGACAGCCGGTGCGGCCAGTAGCCGAAGTTCGGGAACGACACGATGCACTCGCGGCCCACGCGCGCCGTTTCGCGCAGGATCGCGGCCGTCTGGTGGATCGTTTGCAGCGTTTGCGACAGGATCGCGATGTCGAAGCTGTGGTCCTCGAACAGGCGCAGGCCATCCTCGAGGTTCTGCTGGATCACGTTGATGCCGTTCTTCGCGCTCGCGAGCACGCCCGCGTCGTTCAGTTCGATCCCGTAGCCGGTGACGTCCAGCTCCTCCATCAGCAGCGCGAGCAGCGAGCCGTCACCGCAGCCAAGGTCGAGCACGGTCGAGCGCGGCTCGACCCAGCGCGCGATCGTGCGGAAGTCCGCGCGCGCGGACAGGGAGTTCAGTGCTTGCTGGTTCATGCTCCCACCTCGTTGGCGATTCGTTCGTAATACGCGCGAAGCAGGTTGTGATAGCGCGCGTCGTCGAGCAGGAATGCGTCGTGACCGTGCGGCGCATCGATTTCCGCGTAGCTGACCGTGCGCTTGTTGTCGAGCAGCGCCTTCACGATCTCGCGCGAACGCGCCGGCGCGAAGCGCCAGTCGGTCGAGAAGCTCGCGATCAGGTACTTCGCCTGCGTGTGCGCGAGCGCGGCCGTCAGGTTGCCGTCGAACGCCTTCGCCGGATCGAAGTAGTCGAGCGCGCGCGTGATCAGCAGGTACGTGTTCGCGTCGAAGTAGTCGGCGAACTTGTCGCCCTGGTAGCGCAGGTACGATTCGACCTCGAACTCGACGTCGAAGCTGAAGTTGTACGCGTCGAGCGCGCCGTCGGCGCGGCGCAGCGCGCGGCCGAATTTCTCGGCCATGTCGTCGTCGGACAGGTACGTGATGTGACCGATCATCCGCGCGACGCGCAGGCCGCGCTTCGGCTTCACGCCGTGCGCGTAGTAGTCGCCGCCGTGGAAATCGGGATCGGACAGGATCGCCGAGCGCGCGACCTCGTTGAACGCGATGTTCTGCGCGGACAGCTTCGGCGTCGACGCGATGTCGATGCAGTGCGCGACGCGTTCCGGATACATCAGGCTCCATGCGAGCGCCTGCATGCCGCCGAGGCTGCCGCCCATCACTGCGGCGAAGCGCTCGATGCCGAATGCGTCGGCGACGCGCGCCTGCGCATGCACCCAGTCCTCGACGGTCACCACCGGAAACTTGGCGCCGTACGGCTTGCCGGTCGACGGATCGATGCTCATCGGGCCGGTCGAGCCGAAGCACGAGCCGAGGTTGTTCACGCCGATCACGAAGAAGCGGTTGGTGTCGAGCGGCTTGCCCGGGCCGACCATGTTGTCCCACCAGCCGGTGCTGCGCGGATCGTCCGCGTAGACGCCGGCGACGTGGTGCGACGCGTTGAGCGCGTGGCAGACGAGCACCGCGTTCGAGCGCGCGGCGTTGAGCTCGCCGTACGTCTCGACGACGAGCTGATAGTTGCCGAGCACGCTGCCGCTTTGCAAGCGCAGCGGTTCGGCGAAGTGCATGGTCTGTGGAGCGACGATGCCGATCGATTCCATTCGTTCCGCCTTATGACTGGGCGGCTAAATGGTGTCGGCGATGCGCGGAGGCGAAGGTGCGCGGCTGACGACCTCTTTAGCCGCATTTGTAGTGAACCGCCAAGGCAAGCGCACAGCCACGCCCTGGCCGGTTCGCGCGCCCGCAATCGAGTCAGCAAATCGGCGCGCTTCCGACCTGCCGCCCGTGAGGCGACAGTCGGCAAAGTATAGCGGAAATTGCGAGGCCCGGATTCGGGCGCATGGCGGGCGTACCGTCACGCGCCGGTCACTGCAGGATCAACCGCAGATGCGCATCGGCCTGCTCGCCCGGCGGCTTCTGGAACCCGCCTTTGGCGAACCGATGCCACCGGCCGATCACGTAGCTGACGAGCAGGCTCGCGCGGGCGCCGGGATCGTAGTCGGCCGGCAGCACGAACGGCGTCGCGCCATCGGGCGCCTGCGCCTCGGTGCGCGCGACGCGCAGGCATTGCTTGACGGTCGCCTCGATGCGGTCGAGCAGCTGGTTCACGCGCTCGGTGAGCCGCTCGTCCTCGCCGACCAGCGCCTCGCCGGTCAGCACGCGCGTCATGCCCGGGTTCTTTGCGGCGAAATTGAGCATCGTCAGCGCGATCGTGCGGGCCTGCAGCACGCCGTTCGGCTCCTTCGCGACGATCTGGTTGACGAGCCCGAACAGCGCCTGCTCGATGAACTCGATCAACCCTTCGTACATCTTCGCCTTGCTGGCGAAGTGCCGGTACAGCGCGGCTTCCGACACGTCGAGCCGGGCCGCGAGCGCGGCGGTCGTGATTTTCTCGGGTTTCGGGGCCTCGAGCATCGCCGCGAGCGTCTGCAGGATCATGACGCGGCGCTCGCCCGGCTTCGGGCGCGGGCGGGAGGGTGTGGCCTGGCTTTCCGTTACGGCTTGGTCCTGCGGGTAAGTCGGCTGCATTTTTGTCGCCCCGATCGTGTGCCCAGTCGCAGCGATTTTAACGAACGAATGCGCTGGTCGACATAATGCGGGCGTCCGGTCGCCGGCAGATGGCCGGGCAGGTGGCCGGTGATCCATACCGTGCGGATGCCCAGACGCTTGTAGCGCTTCAGGTGGCTGCGCGTATCCTCGACGAGGATCGCGTCGGCGAACCGCGCATGCGCGGCGCGCAGCGTCCGGCGCAGCATCGCGTGGTCGGGCTTCGCGCGCCACATGCGGCGGTCGCGCATGTGCTCGATCGCGATCACGCGCTCGAACAGCCGCTCGATGCCCAACTCGCGCAGCACCGCGCGCGCATAGTTTTCCGGCGCGTTGGTCAGGATCAGCTTGCGGCCCGGCAGCGCGGCGACGATGCGCGCGAGGCCACGCTCGGCGCGCACCATCGCGGGCAGGTCGGAAAACGTGTGGACCACGCGCAGGAAATCGTGCGGGTCGATCGGATGATGGCGCGTGAGGCCGAGCAGCGCGGCGCCGTAGCGCTCGGTGTAGCCGTTGCGCAGGCGGTCGGCTTCGGCGCGCCCGACCTGCAGCGCGTCGATGATGTATTGCGTCATCGCACGGTTGATCTCCGGAAAGATCGCGTGCGACGCGTGGTGCAGCGTGTTGTCGAGATCGAACAGCCAGACGGGCGCGCCGGCGCGCGGCCGGCTGCGCGAGATGCGCCGGCGCCGCAGCGGGGCCGGCAGGTCGGGGCTGGCAGGCGGGCGGCGCGCGCTCAATGCGAGCGGATCATCGTGCCGAACGGCTGCTCGGTCAGGATTTCCAGCAGCACCGAATGCTCGATCCGGCCGTCGACGATGTGCACCGACTTCACGCCGCTCTTCGCGGCGTCGAGTGCCGACGAGATCTTCGGCAGCATGCCGCCGGAGATCGTGCCGTCCTCGAACAGCGCGTCGATCTCGCGGGCGGACAGGTCGGTCAGCAGGTTGCCGTCCTTGTCCATCACGCCGGGGATGTTGGTCATCATCAGCAGCTTCTCGGCGTTCAGCACCGTGGCCAGCTTGCCCGCGACGAGGTCGGCGTTGATGTTGTACGACAGGCCGTCCTCGCCGAAGCCGATCGGCGAGATCACCGGGATGAACGCGTCGTCCTGCAGCGCCTTCACGACCGCCGGGTTGATCGCCTCGACTTCGCCGACCTGGCCGATGTCGATGTACTGGCCCGGGTTGTCGCGGTCCGGCATCAGCAGCTTGCGTGCGTGGATCAGGCCGCCGTCCTTGCCCGTCAGGCCCACCGCGTGGCCGCCGAAGTGATTGATCAGCATCACGATGTCCTGCTGCACTTCGCCGCCCAGCACCCATTCGACGACTTCCATCGTCTCTTCGTCGGTGACGCGCATGCCCTGGATGAAGGTGCCGGCCTTGCCGATCTTCTTCAGCGCGTGATCGATCTGCGGACCGCCGCCGTGGACGATCACCGGGTTGATGCCGACCAGTTTCAGCAGGATCACGTCGCGCGCGAAGCCCTGCTTGAGCCGCTCTTCCGTCATCGCGTTGCCGCCGTATTTGATGACCACGGTCTTGCCGTGGTAACGACGGATGTACGGCAGCGCCTCCGCGAGGATTTCTGCTTTCAGCGTGGGGGCGATCTGCGAGAGGTCGATGGGCTCGGACATGGCGGCGGCTCTGGCTGGGAACGGTTGAAACAGGGCGAATTGTACAGGAGTGGCGCAGCGCAGCATCGGGTTTTTGGGCCGGCCGGCGCCCCGGCGGCGCGGCGCGGCATCGCACGCGGCGGCCCGCCGGCTATGGCGCGGCGCGATTCGGGCGGCGTCGCGCGGGCGGCGGCGGAGGGCTGGCCAACGTGCGTTTCCGATGGCGTTCGGCCGGGCGGCCGGCGTGCAAAATCCAGCCGTCGCGCTATGCTTGTCGCGTGGGGCGATGTCCCGCCCGCTTCCGCGATTGCGCCATGACCGATTCCGCCGCCGACGCCCGTTCCGCCCCGCGCCGTGCGCGCTGCCCGCACTGCGGGCGCGGCTTCGACTGCGGCGCGCATACGCAGCCGTTCGACTGCTGGTGCGCGGCGATGCCGGTGCCGCCCGGCGGCACGCCGCCCGCGGCCGGCGCGCGGTGCCGATGCCCCGAGTGCCTGGCCGACGAGATCGCGCAGCGCATGGCCGGCGCGGCCGGTTGATGGCGCCTCGCCGCGCCCGTTCGTGTGCATCGATCCGGCCCCGCTAGAGGCGCCGGGCGCTAAACGGGTAAACTGCCCGGATGCAACGAATCACCACCACCGGGCGCGTCAACCTCGGTCACCTGTTCTGGCTCCGCAATCTCGCGATCATCGGCCAGCTCGTGACGATCGGCGTCGTGCAGACCTATTTCGGCGTGCATCTGCCGTTGCCCGCGATGCTGATGGTCATCGCGCTCGAAATCGTTTTCAACGCGCTGACCTGGGTGCGCGTGCTGCGCGCGCGGCCCGAGACCAATTTCGAGCTGCTCGGCCAGCTGTGGGTCGACCTCGGTGCGCTGTCCGCGCTGCTGTTCCTGTCGGGCGGGACGACCAACCCGTTCGTGTCGCTGTACCTGCCGTCGCTCGCGATCGCGGCGGCCGTGCTGCCGTGGCACCTGATGATCTGGCTCGCGGCGTTCGCGGTCGCCTGCTACGCGGCGCTCGGCTTCGATTCGGTGCCGCTCAACATGGACAACCCGGCGAACCTGTTCGATTACTACCGTACCGGCATGTGGGTGAACTTCATGGTCAGCGTCGGGCTGATCGCGTGGTTCGTCGCGCGCATGTCGAACGCGCTGCGCCAGCGCGACGCGGCGCTCGGCGAGGCGCAGGCGCATCTGCTGCGCGACGAGCGGGCCGTCGCGCTCGGCGTGCAGGCCGCCACCGTCGCGCATGAAATGGGCACGCCGCTGTCGACGATCGCGATGCTCGCCGAGGAATTGCGCGACGCGGCGCGCTCCGATCCGGGGCTCGCGCGCTACGACGCCGACCTGAAGGTGCTCGAGGAACAGATGACGCTCTGCACGTCGGCGCTCGCGCGCCTGCGCAGCCGCGCGAGCACGTCGGCGAGCCGCCAGCCGGTGGACGACTGGCTCGACACGTTCGTCGAGCACTGGCGCCTGCGGCATCCGCACGTGCAGTTCGAGCTGCTCGGCGCGCGCCCGGCCGGCGTCGCGCTCGACGATACGGTCGCGGCCGGCCAGATCCTGACGATCCTGCTCGACAACGCCGCGCGCGCGAGCCCGCAGCGCGTGACGCTCGCCGCGAAGGTCGCGCATGGCGGCACGGCCGACGAAATCGAATTCGAGGTATGCGACGACGGGCCCGGCATTCCGGCCGCGCTGCGCGAATCGCTCGGCGCGATGCCGGTCGACAGCACGCAGGGCGGGCACGGCGTCGGCCTGTATCTCGCGTTCAGTGCGGCCGCGCGGCTCGGCGGCGAGATCGAACTGTCCGACGTCACGCCGCGCGCGGCGGGCGGCAACGGGCGGGCCGGCGGTGCGGCAAATGGCCACGCGGCGGCCGTATCGGGACAACGCGCGGGATCGCGCACGGGTGCACGTGCAGCCGAACGGCCGGCCGGCGCGCCGGACAGCCGCCCGGCCGTCGCCGCGGCCGGGCGCGGCACGCGGGCCGTGCTGCGCCTGCCGGTCGTGCGCGTCGCGATGCCGGCGGCCTCAACCAACACGTAGACGGAGAAACCACATGAGCGAGAACAATTTCCTGGTGATCGACGACAACGAGGTGTTCGCGGGCACGCTCGCGCGCGGCCTCGAGCGCCGCGGTTACGCGGTCCAGCAGGCGCACGACAAGGAGACGGCGCTGCGGCTTGCGGCGGGCGGCAAGTTCCAGTTCATCACCGTCGACCTGCATCTCGGCGAGGATTCGGGGCTGAGCCTGATCGCGCCGCTGTGCGACCTGCAGCCCGATGCGCGCATTCTCGTGCTGACCGGCTACGCGAGCATTGCGACCGCCGTGCAGGCCGTGAAGGAGGGCGCCGACAACTACCTCGCGAAGCCGGCGAACGTCGAGTCGATCCTGGCCGCGCTGCAGACCAACGCGACCGAAGTGCAGGCCGACGAGGCGCTCGAGAATCCGGTCGTGCTGTCGGTGGACCGGCTCGAATGGGAGCACATCCAGCGCGTGCTGGCGGAGAACAACAACAACATCTCGGCCACCGCGCGGGCGCTGAACATGCACCGCCGCACGCTGCAGCGCAAGCTCGCGAAGAAGCCGGTCCGGCAGTAAGCGGCGCACCAACGAAAACGGGCGGCCCCGGAAGGGGCCGCCCGTCTCTCATCAAGCACTGCGCGCGTTACAGCACGTAGCGCGACAGGTCCTCGTCCTGCGCCACTTCGCCGAGCGCACGGTCGACGTACTTCGCGTCGATCGTCACGCGCTCGCCGGCGTGGTTGCCGGCCGAGAACGACACTTCCTCGAGCAGCTTCTCGATCACCGTGTACAGCCGGCGCGCGCCGATGTTCTCGGTTTTCTCGTTGACCGCGAACGCGATCTCGGCGAGGCGCCGGATGCCGTCCGCGGCGAATTCGAGCTGCACGTCTTCGGTCGCGAGCAGCGCCTGGTACTGCTTGACGAGGCTCGCGTCGGTCGCATCGAGGATCGCCTCGAAATCTTCGACCGACAGCGAATCGAGCTCGACGCGGATCGGGAAGCGGCCTTGCAGTTCGGGAATCAGGTCGCTCGGCTTCGCGAGGTGGAACGCGCCGCTCGCGATGAACAGGATGTGATCGGTCTTCACCATCCCGTACTTCGTGTTGACCGTCGTGCCTTCGACGAGCGGCAGCAGGTCGCGCTGCACGCCCTGGCGCGACACTTCGCCGCCGCTGCCTTCGTTGTTGCGCGACGTGATCTTGTCGATCTCGTCGAGGAACACGATGCCGTTCTGCTCGACGTTCTGCACGGCCTTCGTCTTCACTTCCTCTTCGTTGAGCATCTTCGCCGCTTCCTCGTCGGTCAGCAGCTTCAGCGCTTCCTTGATCTTCACCTTGCGGCGCTGCTTCTTGCCGCTGCCGAGGTTCGAGAACATCGAGCGGATCTGCTCGGTCATCTCTTCCATCCCCGGCGGCGCCATGATGTCCATGCCGACCGACGGCTGCTCGAGGTCGAGCTCGACTTCCTTGTCGTCGAGCTGGCCTTCGCGCAGGCGCTTGCGGAAGGTCTGGCGCGTCGCGTTGTTGTCGTCGTTCGCGTGCTCGGCATTGCCGCCGAAGCCCACCGCGCGCGGCTGCGGCAGCAGGATGTCGAGGATGCGGTCTTCCGCCTGGTCGGTGGCCTTGCTGCGCACCTTGCGCATTTCGGCTTCGCGCGTCTGCTTGACCGAGATCTCGATCAGGTCGCGCACGATGCTGTCGACGTCGCGGCCGACGTAGCCGACTTCGGTGAACTTGGTCGCTTCGATCTTGATGAACGGCGCGTCGGCGAGCTTCGCGAGGCGGCGCGCGATTTCGGTCTTGCCGACGCCCGTCGGCCCGATCATCAGGATGTTCTTCGGCGTGATTTCCTGGCGCAGCGGCTCGGCGACCTGCTGGCGGCGCCAGCGGTTACGCAGCGCGACGGCGACGGCCTTCTTCGCCTTCGCCTGGCCGATGATGTGCTTGTCGAGTTCCGAGACGATCTCGGCAGGGGTCATGGTGCTCATGGGGCTGTCCTTACTCGATCGTTTCGATGATGCGGTTGTGGTTCGTGTAGATGCACATGTCGCCCGCGATCCCGAGCGACTTCTCGACGATGTCGCGCGGCGACAGGTCGGTGTTCTCGACGAGCGCGCGGGCCGCGGCCTGCGCGTACGCGCCGCCCGAGCCGATCGCGCAGATGCCGCCTTCGGGATCGAGCACGTCGCCGTTGCCGGTGATGACGAGCGTGGTGGTGGCATCGGCCGTGATCAGCATCGCCTCGAGGCGGCGCAGCATCCGGTCGGTGCGCCAGTCCTTCGCGAGCTCGACGGCCGCGCGGGTCAGGTTGCCCTGGTGCTTCTCGAGCTTCGCCTCGAAGCGGTCGAGGAGCGAGAACGCATCGGCGGTGCCGCCCGCGAATCCGACCAGCACCTGGTTGTTGTAGATCCGCCGCACTTTCCGCGCGCCACCCTTCATGACGATGTTGCCGAGGGTTACCTGGCCGTCGCCGCCGAGCGCGACCTTGTCGCCGCGCCGGACCGAAACGATGGTCGTGCCGTGAAATTGCTCCATCTGCGTTCCTTGAGAAAAACGGGGAAGAGTCGGGCGACGCGACGCGCCGCCGCGTGAATCCGCAGTGCGCCGGGGAGCGGCCCGGCGCGCGTCCGTTTCATTTTAGGGCGGGCGCCGGGATATCAAGAGGGGAAGGCAAATCGGCCGGCGGCCGGGAACCGGTGCCGGAAAAACAAAAAGCGCGCGGCAGGCCGCGCGCTTTCGGGAAGCAGCGTGTTTGAGCGGAATGCCGCTCGATCAGTCGCCGAACAGCTTCTGGCGCAACTCGCGGCGTTCCTGCGCCTCGAGCGACAGCGTGGCGGTCGGACGCGCGAGCAGGCGCGGAATGCCGATCGGCTCGCCGGTTTCCTCACACCAGCCGTAATCGCCGGAGTCGATGCGGGCGAGCGACTGCTGAACCTTCTTGAGGAGCTTGCGTTCGCGATCACGCGTACGCAGCTCGAGCGCGTGCTCTTCCTCGATCGTCGCGCGGTCGGCGGGATCGGGGACGATCACCGTCTCGCGCAGGTTCTCGGTCGTCTGGCCTGCATTCTTGAGGATGTCCGCCTGCAACTGTTCGAGCCGATTTTTGAAGAAGGCGAGCTGATCCTCATTCATGTAATCCTTGTCGCTCATCTTCAGGATTTCGGCTTCGGTCAAGAGTTTCTTCGTCATCTGCTTGCTTCTTCAATGTGCGGCAAATCGAGAGATATTGCCTGCACTTTGGGATTACCCGCAACCGCGCTTGCAATCACTTGCGATTTGCCGCCGCGGGGCCGAAAGCCTCTGGAAAACCGGTTCTCAAATACCAGGATAGGCCTGGCGCGGATTTGCGCGCGCTGCGAACCGGTGTGCTGCGCGGCACATCGCATCGGCCGCGGCCGGGAGGCGGATTGGCGATCCGGCGCGGTTGCGATGCCCGGAAAACTGGTTCAGCAAGAACCGGGCCTGTTTGTTGCCGTACTCCAGCGGGCACGTATTGTAACTGAATCGCAAGCGGGCGCCGTATCGGGTCGATCCCCGTCGGCTGCGCCAATATCTAGAAAATATAACGCGCAAATCGCGAAAAAGCGATGACGGCGAAACCCTGCCCGGAAAAGGCGCCGCCCGACCGCCGCGGCCGCCGGTGCGGGCGGCCGGGCAGCGGGCGCACGGCGGGCGCCCGCACGGGTCAGGCGAGGCAGGCGTCGAGGCCGTCGGTGATCAGGTCCTGCGGCAGGTCGACGCCGATGAACACCATCTTGTTGGTCTTCTTCTCGACCGGCAGCCACTTCGCCGCGAGGTCGCTGCCCATCATCTGGTGCACGCCCTGGAACACGACCTTGCGGTCGACGCCCTTCATGTACAGCACGCCCTTGTAGCGCAGCATCCGCTCGCCGTAGATCTGCAGGATGCCGCCGAGGAAGTCTTCCAGCTTGTTCGGGTCGAACGGGCGGTCGTTGCGATACACGAACGACTTGATCTTGTCGTCGTGGTGCGCGTGGTGATGATTGTGGTGGTGGTGGCCGTGGTCGTGATCGTGCGCGCATTGGCCGTGATCGTGGTCGCAATTCGTGTGATCGTGATCATGGTCGTGATCGTGATGATCGTGCGCGTGATCGTCCTCGGCGAGGAAATCGGGATCGATCTCGAGCTTCGCGTTCAGGTTGAAGCCGCGCAGGTCGAAGATTTCCTTGATGTCCGCTTCGCCGAAATTCACGACCTTGATCGCGGCCTTCGGGTTCATGTGCATCAGGCGGTGCTTGAGGCCCGCGACGGTCTGGTCGTCGACGAGATCCGACTTCGTGATGAACAGGCGATCGGCGAAACCGACCTGGCGCTGCACCACCTCGTGTTCGTCGAGCTGCGCGTTCGCGTGCTTCGCGTCGACCAGCGTGATGACCGCGTCCAGCAGGAAGTCGTCGGCGATTTCGCTGTCGATGAAGAACGTTTGTGCGACGGGGCCCGGGTTCGCGAGGCCGGTCGTCTCGATCACGATGCGGTCGAAGTCGAGCTTGCCCTCGCGCTTCTTCGCGGCCAGATCGCCGAGCGCGCGGGCGAGGTCGCCGCGGATCGTGCAGCAGATGCAGCCGTTGCTCATCTGGATGATCTGCTCGTTCGAATCCTGCACGAGGATTTCGTTGTCGATGTTCTCTTCGCCGAACTCGTTCTCGATCACGGCGATCTTCATGCCGTGCTGTTCGTTCAGGATGCGCTTGAGCAGCGTCGTCTTGCCGCTGCCGAGGAAGCCGGTAAGGATGGTGACGGGAGTGGCCATGTCGGTCGCCTGTGGTTCGTGAATCGGGGTCAAAACCAGGATGTGCGTCGCGCCCTCGCGCTGCGAGCCGGGGCGCACAACCATCCATTGAAACATACCTGTCAAGCCCCCGCCCGTCGTCCGAACGACAGGCGGGGGCGCTGCGCCGCCAACGGAGGGCGGGCGCGGTTGTCCGCGCTAGATCGGGGCGATCAGACGATTTGCAACAGCAGGCCCTTCAGATATTCGCCTTCCGGGAACGCGGCGAGCAGCGGATGATCGACGCCCGCGCCGAGCCGCTTCAGGATGCGTGCGTCGACCTTCGCGTCGGCCGCGGCGCCCGCGACGATCTTCTGGAACAGGTCCATGTCGATCGCGCCCGAGCACGAGTACGTGAACAGCAGGCCGCCCGGACGCAGCAGCCTGAAACCGCTCAGGTTGATGTCCTTGTACGCGCGCGCCGCGCGATCGACGCTGTCGCGGGTCGGCGCGAACTTCGGCGGATCGAGCACGATCAGGTCGAAACGCTCGCCTTCGTCGACGAGGCGGCGCAGCGTCTTGAACGCATCGGCGTCGAGCCAGGTCGCGCGTGCCGCGTCGAAGCCGTTGGCCACGACGTTCTGCTGCGCGAGCGCGAGCGCGTCGCCCGACGAATCGATCGACACGACGCGTTTCGCGCCGCCCTTGAGCGCCGCGAGCGAGAAGCCGCCCGTGTAGCAGAAGCAGTTCAGCACGTCGCGGTCGGCCGCGTACTGCGCGACGAGCGCGCGGTTGTCGCGCTGGTCGACGTAGAAGCCCGTCTTGTGGCCGTTCGGCACGTCGACGTGATAGCGCACGCCGTTTTCGTTCGCGATCAGCGTCGCGGGCGGCGCGTCGCCGGCCAGCACGCCGGTCGTCTGTTCGAGCCCTTCCTTGTCGCGGATCGACACGTCCGAGCGCTCGTACACGTTCGGGCAGCCGGTCGCGCCGGTGAGCGCCGCGACGATCGCGTCCTTCCACGCTTCGACGCCCGCGGCCATGAACTGGCAGACCAACTGGCCGCGCGGCGCCGCGCCGGCTTCGGCGGTATCTGCAACGTAGTAGTCGACGATCAGCCCCGGCAGCCCGTCGGCTTCGCCGAACACGAGCCGCACCGCACCCGTGCCCGACACCATCGTCGTGCGGTGCGCGACCGCGCGCTGCACGCGGCGCTTGAAGAACGCGTGATCGATCGGCTCGTGCTCGTCGAAGCTCCATACCCGCACGCGGATCTGCGACTGCGGGCTGTACGCGCCGCGCGCGAGGAAGCGGCCGTCGTGCGCGCGCACGAGCACGGTCGCGCCGGGCGCGGGCTTGCCGTCGACGCGGTCGATCGCATTGGCGTAGATCCACGGATGGCGGCGCAGCAGCGATTTTTCCTTGGACGGCTTGAGGGTGACGGTTTGCATGATGAGATCGAAATGGGCCGCGCGCGACGCCGGCCGGTGCCGGCCGCCGCGCGTGGCGGATAACACGGGACGCGCGTCAGTCGCGCTTCTTCGCGCGCGGATGCGCGCTGTCGTAAATCTTCGCGAGATGCTGGAAGTCGAGCGACGTATAGATCTGCGTCGCGGCGACGCTCGCGTGGCCGAGCAGTTCCTGCACCGCGCGCAGGTCGCCGCTCGACTGCAGCACGTGCGTCGCGAACGAGTGGCGCAACACGTGCGGGTGGACGTTGGCGGGGATGCCGGCGGCGAGCGCCGCACGCTTCACGCGCTCGCGCACGACGCCCGGCGACATCCGGTTGCCGCGCACCGACACGAACAGCGGATGCGGATCGTGCTTCACGAATTCGTCGCGCACCGCGAGCCACGCGTTCAGCGCGTCGATCGCCTTGCTGCCGACCGGCACTTTGCGCTCCTTGTTGCCCTTGCCGCGCACGGTGACTTCGGCTTCGGCGAGATCGAGCCAGCCAGCCGAGCGGTAGCCGTCGGCTTGCGTGTACCGGACGTCGAGCCCGACCAGTTCGGCGAGGCGCAGCCCCGACGAATAGAACAGCTCGAGGATCGCGTGGTCGCGGATGCTTTCGGTCGTGCCGGCGAGCGGCGCGTCCATGAGTGCGACCGCATCGTCGACCGACAGCGCCTTGGGCAGCGATTTCTCGCGTTTGGGCGCGCGTACCCCGGCGACGGGATTCGCGGGCATCTCGACGCGTTGCGCGAACCAGCGATAGAACGCACGCCATGCGGAAAGGCGGTGCGAGATCGAGCGCGCGGACAGTCCGGCCGCGTGCCCGCGCACGACCGCGCCGCGCATGTCGGCGGCGGTCAATGCTTCGAGCGGCCGGCCGGCCGCGAGCTTCTTCAGTTCGTCGAGTTCGTGCGTGTACGCGCGCAGCGTGTGTTCCGACAGCTGCCTGACGTGCTTCAGGTTCGACAGGTAGGCGGCGATCGGATCGTCAGTCATCGCGTGCGGCGGATCAGTGCGGCAGCAGGCGCGTGAGCGCGGCGCTCGCGAGCGTCGCGATCTGCGCGAGGAAGTCGGTGGCCATCCCGTCGTGGAAGCGGCGCGGATCGGGCGAACCGAGGACCAGCAGGCCGAACGCGGGTGCATCGCTGCCGGCGAGCGGCGCGCGCAGCGCGAGCAGCGCGACCGAC
>NZ_BCPO01000091.1:0-22262 GCF_016586105.1 Burkholderia sp. E168m15 | reverse complement strand
CGTTCGCGGCCGGGGCGGCGAGCGCGGGCGCGAGCCACTGGGCGGCTTCGAAGCCGGTGTTCGCGCCGCAGTACGGCGTGGACAGGCCGTTCGTGAACAGGCGCACTTCCTCGCCGACCTGGCGCGCGAAGTCGGCTTGCGCGTAGGTGTCGGCGACGTCCCACACGCGCAGCGCCGTCTGCGGCACGTCGAACACGTCGGCGATGCCGTCGGCGATCGTGCGCGGCAGCGCGTACGGATCGCGTTCCGCGATCACGCGCGCGGTCCAGCGGCTGAACTTCGCGGACAGGCTGTCGTTCTCGTGGCCGTAGCGCACGAGCTCGGCGAGCCGGCGCTCGAGATGCTTGTTCTTGTCGCGCAGCATCTCCATCTGCCGCTCCTGCAGCGAGATCGCGGCCTTGCCGTGCGGATTCGCGAGACGGATCGTCGCGAGCAGCTCGGCGTGCTGCGCGAAGAATTCGGGGTTGGCGAGCAGGTAGTCGGCGACTTCGCGATCGTTCATGTGGCGGGAGCGTTCAGTTATCAGGGACGTTGCAGGGTCAGGCGTTCAGGTCGATCTCACCTTCGAACACGGTCGTGGCGGGGCCGGCCATCATCAGCGCGGCGGCTTCGTCGCGCGCGCCGTCCCAGCCGATCGTCAGCGTGCCGCCGTGCGTGTGCACGGTCACGGGCGAATCGAGCAGGCCGCGCCGGATGCCGGCCGCGACCGCCGCGCACGCGCCGGTGCCGCACGCGAGCGTCTCGCCCGCGCCGCGTTCGTACACGCGCAGCTTCACTTCGTGGCGCGACACGATCTGCATGAAGCCGGCGTTCACGCGCTGCGGGAAGCGCGCATGGCGCTCGATCAGCGGGCCTTCTTCCAGCACCGGATACGCTTCGACGTCGTCGACGACCTGCACCGCGTGCGGATTGCCCATCGACACCGTCGAAATCCAGCGCGTCGCGCCGCCCACGTCGAGCGGCCACAGCGTGTCGTTGCCTTCCTTGCGGCTGTCGAGCCCCGCTGCGTCGAACGGCACCTGCGCCGGCGCGAACACGGGCGCGCCCATGTCGACGACGACTTCGCCGTTCTCCTGCAACGTCAGCGTGATCAGGCCCTTCATGACCTGCACGCGCACGCTGCGCTGGTCGGTCAGGCCGCGGTCGCTGACGAACTTCACGAAACAACGCGCGCCGTTGCCGCAGTGTTCGACCTCGCCGCCGTCGCAATTGAAGATCCGGTACTTGAAATCCGCGCCGTCGACGGTCGGTTTCTCGACCAGCAGCAACTGGTCGGCGCCGATGCCGAAATGGCGGTTGGCGAGTGCGCGCACCTGCGCTTCGGTGAGCGGCGGCAGCGCGCGCGAATAGCCGTCGAGCACGACGAAGTCGTTGCCCGCGCCGTGCATCTTGGTGAACGAGAGTTTCACTGGGTCCGGAATTCCATGGCGAACAAGGCGGTCGGCACGACACGGGCGGCCGGCGGCCATGCCGGGGCAGCGTTGTTCGTCGTGCTGATCTCAACCGCAAATGATACATGCAGCCGAGAGGGGCGTCCTGCGCGGGGACGGTGCTTCAGGTTGCTCCTGCGGGCCGGGCAGGCGGCATCTGTCGATTGGTCGACTGGTCGGGTACGTGGCGAGCGGACAAATTGGCAGGGTGTGGCGGGGGCAGCACGGACAGTGCGTGCCCGAATACACGACGAAGGCATGGGCGACCCGGACGAGCGTTTTCGTACAGGTCAAATTGACGAGGAAATCAAGTGATTCGTATAGTCTGGCTACACACATCCGGGCCATGCTGTCGAGGTCGCGCTCGAGTGTGGGAGCTCCATGATCAAGTCATGGGTACACAAGGGACTGGAAGCGTTTTTCGTCACCGGGAGCAAGGCGGGCATTCGGCCCGATCATGCGCCCAGGCTGCGGCGCATGCTGGCGCGTCTTGATGTCGCTGGCGCGCCGCAGGACATGAATGTGCCTGGCTGGCGTTTTCACGGCCTCGCTGGCGGGCTGGACGGATATTACGCCGTCGGCGTCAACGGCAACTGGCGGCTGACATTCCGATTCGAGGGCCGCGACGTCGTTCTGGTCGATTACCAGGACTACCACTAAGGTGATTCAAGCCATGACCCGCATCTTCAATCCACCCCATCCGGGCGAAACGCTGCGCGACGACGTGCTGCCGGCGCTCGGTCTGACCGTCACCGAGGCCGCGTCGCAACTTGGCGTGACCCGTGCCGCACTGTCGCGGGTCCTGCACGGCCATGCCGGCATCTCGCCGGAAATGGCGTTGCGGCTCGAAGCGTGGCTCGGCGAGGAAAACGGGGGAAGGGCCGATCTGTGGCTCGCACAGCAGTCGGCTTACGATCTGTGGCAGGCGCGCGCAAAGGGCGCCCCGAAGGTGGCGAGAGCACGGGCGCGCACATGACGGCGCGCCCGCGAACGTCTCGCCGCCAGCTCAGTACAGGCTCGGCTCGCCGGGCGGGCGCGTCTTGAAACGCTTGTGCACCCAGTAATACTGCTCGGGCATCAGCGGAATCTGCTCCTCGAGGAATTCGTTCATCCGCCGCGCATCGAGATCGTCATCGCCGGTCGGGTAGTGATCCCACGGCTTGAATACCTTCAGACGGTAGCCCTTGTAGTTCGGCAGCACCTCGCCGATGAACGGCACGACCTGCGCGCGGCCCGTCTTCGCGAGCCGGCCGACGGCCGTCAGCGTGCAGGCCGGCACACCGAAGAACGGGACGAACGTCGAGTTGCGCAGCCCGTAGTCCATGTCCGCGCCGAGCATCACCGGCTTGCGGTCGCGCAGCCAGCGCAGCACGACGCGCGCGCTGTCCGCGCGGCCGACCATCTCGGCGTCGAAGCGCCCGCGCGCCTTCTTCGCCTCTTCCTCGAGCACCGCGTTCGAGAACGGCTGGTACAGCGATCCGCAGCGACGCTGCAGTGAACGGTTCAGCCAGATCGAACCGGCCTCGATGCCGACGAAGTGCAGGCCGAGGAACAGCGTCGGCGGCAGGTCGGGATCGGTGAGATCGACCGCGCTGTCGACCTGGATCAGCTTCGCGAGCTTCTTCTCCGAGCCGAACCATTGCACGCTGCGCTCGACGTAGCTGCGGATCGCATGACGGAAATGCCGGCCCGCCACTTCCTCGCGCCGTTCGTCGCTCCAGTCCGGGAAGCAGAGTTTCAGATTCGTATGTACGATGCGCTTTCGCCGGCTGGGGATCTGATACAGCAGCCAGCCGAGGCCATCGCCGAACCGTGCGGTCAGACCGTACGGCAGCAGGGCGAGCAGCTTCAGCAAGCCGATGGCGAGGTGCGTGCCGAGGCGGCCTAGCATGCGGAATCTCCGTAGGGCCGGCTGGCCGGTACGTTGCGAACAGGGTGGTAAGACAGCGGACGATGCAGCACGGGCGGCGCTCTGTGACAATTCAGGAAAGCCGCTATAATACGGGCTTCGCCGAGTTAACTGACAACTTGCGGGGCGAAGCCGGCTGGCGCGACACACGCTGCCCGGTCCTGGTAATCCGCTAAAGCGTCGCCGCTTCAGGCCCAACGAAGCTGGCTACGTGAAACCAACCGTAACCACACAGGAGCCTGAAAAAGTGGCAAACGATTATCTCTTCACGTCCGAATCCGTCTCCGAAGGCCATCCGGACAAAGTCGCGGACCAAATCTCGGACGCGATTCTCGACGCCATCCTCGAGCAGGACAAATACTCCCGCGTTGCGGCGGAAACGCTGTGCAACACGGGTCTCGTCGTGCTGGCCGGTGAAATCACCACGACGGCCAACATCGATTACATCCAGATCGCGCGCGATACGATCAAGCGCATCGGCTACGACAACACCGACTACGGCATCGACTACAAGGGTTGCGCGGTGCTCGTCGCGTACGACAAGCAGTCGCCGGACATCGCGCAGGGCGTCGATCGTGCACACGACGACAACCTCGACCAAGGCGCGGGCGACCAGGGCCTGATGTTCGGTTATGCGTGCGACGAAACGCCGGAACTGATGCCGCTGCCGATCTACCTGTCGCACCGCCTCGTCGAGCGTCAGGCGAGCCTGCGCCGCGACGGTCGCCTGCAATGGCTGCGTCCGGACGCGAAGTCGCAGGTCACCGTCCGCTACGTCGACGGCAAGCCCGATTCGATCGACACCGTCGTGCTGTCGACGCAGCACGCACCGGACATCGAGCTGCCCGCGCTGCGCGAAGCCGTGATCGAGGAAATCATCAAGCCGACGCTGCCGGCCGAGCTGATCAAGGGCGACATCAAGTTCCTCGTGAACCCGACCGGCCGGTTCGTGATCGGCGGCCCGCAGGGCGATTGCGGCCTGACCGGCCGCAAGATCATCGTCGATACCTACGGCGGTGCCGCACCGCACGGCGGCGGCGCGTTCTCGGGCAAGGATCCGTCGAAGGTCGACCGTTCGGCTGCGTATGCCGGCCGTTACGTCGCGAAGAACATCGTCGCCGCCGGCCTCGCGTCGCGCGCGCTGATCCAGGTGTCGTACGCGATCGGCGTGGCCGAGCCGACCTCGGTGATGGTCAACACGTTCGGCACAGGCCGCGTGTCGGATGCGGTGATCACGAAGCTCGTGCGCGAGCATTTCGACCTGCGTCCGAAGGGCATCATCAAGATGCTCGACCTGCTGCGCCCGATTTACGAGAAGACCGCCGCTTACGGCCACTTCGGCCGCGAAGAGCCGGAATTCTCGTGGGAAGCAACCGACAAGGCGCTCGCGCTGGCCGAAGCGGCCGGCGTGGAGCCGACGGCACGCGTCGCGTAAGCGTCGTTCGCCTGAAATGAAAAACCCCGGCCTAGCCGGGGTTTTTTATGGGTGTCGATCGTCGCGGCAACGGCGGCGATCGGTGCGGGCCATGCCCGCCGGTACCTGATCAGCGTGCGCCGAACCCGAACCAGCCGTTGCTCGCCGCGAGGCGGCGCGGACGGTTGACGCGGCGCTGCGGGCCGAGCTTGCGGCGCAGCGCGAGCGCGCGCAGCGACGACGGTTTCTGCAGCAGCGAACGCAGGCCGGCGCGGCGGGCGAACGCCTGTGCGCTCATCATCGAGAAAAACGCGTGGAACCACGCACGGATGCCGTCCAGCCGGCTGTGCGTGTGCGTACGTTCGGCCAGCGCCTGCGTGCGGGCGCGGTGATGGCGCAGCGAGCGGGCAGGAGCGGACGGCACGACGCGCTTCGCAGCGCGGTTGAAACGGGAAGTCAGACGGAATGGCATGTGAACGATGCTTCGCTTGTATGGGTGGCGCCCTGAAGAGCGCACTGGTATCAACGGCCTCGGATGGCACAACGGATCTTACCTAAACCCGTCGCGCGCCGCGCCCGCCAGAATTGACAGGCCGCGTCAGGCTACAGGGGTTTCGTGACCGGCAAAAGTCGCGATAAACCCTTGTGCAGCAAGGCGTGTGCCGCATACCGCCTGTCGCTCAGGCAGGTGCCGCGCCGCACAGTTCCCTTGCGCTGGATCAAATCCGCGATTGGCATGCCCCTGCGCACGACAATGGTGCTGTTCGCGGTATCCGGCGCCGATTTACAATCGTCACATTCACACAATAAACGTCTGGCATCCCATGTCGTCTCCATTGCAGTCGGAATCGATCCGCGCGCAAGTCGCGGAATTGCGCGAGCGCGGCTTCGTCGTCGCGCGCGGCCTCGTCGGCGAAGCGCAGTGCGCGGCGCTCCGGCAGATCGCGGAGCGCCAGTTGCGGGAGGCCGCCGAGCCGATCGAGTTCGAGGCCGACCTGCGCTACCCGGGCGCACCCGAATCGAAGCATGCGCCGGGCGGGCATACGGTGCGACGGCTGCTCGATGCGTATTCGCGCGATCCGGCGTTTGCCGAGCGCGCGATCGCGCCCGAAATCGGCGCGTGGATGCGCGAGTATTTCGGCGAGGAGCCCGTGCTGTCGCGTGCGCATCACAACTGCATGATGACGAAGCACCCGGCGTACGGCAGCCTGACCGGCTGGCATCGCGATTTCCGCTACTGGGCGTTCGAGCGGCCGGACATGGTGTCGGTGTGGCTCGCGCTCGGGCCGGAAACCAACGAGAACGGCGCGCTGTGGCTCGTGCCGGGTTCGCATACGGCCGAATTCGGACCGGAAGCGTTCGATGACGCGAAATTCTTCCGCAGTGATCTGCCGGAGAACCGCAGGATGATCGACGCGGCGACGTGCCCGTCGCTGCAGACGGGCGACGTCGTGTTCTTCCACAGCAACACGCTGCATTCGGCCGGGCAGAACCGTTCCGACCAGGTGAAGTTCTCGCTCGTGTACACATACCACGGCGCAAGCAACCGGCCGGTGCCCGGCACGCGCTCGGCATCGAAGCCGGAAGTGCAGTTCTAGGCCGACCGGCGGCCGGCGAAGCCGCGGCGATCACGCGATGCGGTGCATCGCGGGCAAATGAAACGACGGGCGGCCTGGCCGCCCGTTTCGTTTGGCGCGGCTCGCGCGCGTGATGTCGGCACGACGAGCCGGTTGCCATAGGCCGGATAGTTGACCAAGCCGCTCTCGATGCGATCGCTAGCCGTGCGCGCGTCGCGCTGCGATGCGATCAGCGCTTGCCGCCCGGCATCGCGAGGCCGATCAGGCCGACGAACGATGCGACGGCGCCACCGACGATCAGCAGGATCGTCTTCGTCGCGGGCGAGCCGGTGAAGAAGCGCGACACGTTGTCGTTGATCGAATGGAACGACTGGCCGCCGAAATACAGCAGCACGACGCCGCCGACGAGCAGTGCAACCGAGATGACCCGGGACATACCAACCTCGCTGAAACGGTGATTCGAGACGCCGCAGTGTAGGCGAGCGCCGCGGTCGCGTCCATCGTCGCGCCGCCGTGCGTGATCCGGCCGCTTTCGCTACCATAGTCGTCGTATGACTCCTTCGCCGCCGTCGCGTCATTGGCGCGGCCGGCGCGCGTCCCTTTCCCCGATGTCCTGACGGAACAGACTCATGGCCTACGAAGCAGCTTCCGAACGTTATGCCGGCATGCAATACCGCACTTGCGGCAAATCCGGGCTCAAACTGCCCGCCCTGTCGCTCGGACTGTGGCACAACTTCGGCGATTCGACGCCGATCTCGACGCAGCGCGAGATCCTGCGCACCGCATTCGACCTCGGCATCAACCACTTCGACCTCGCGAACAACTACGGGCCGCCGTACGGTAGCGCCGAAATCAACTTCGGCCGGCTGCTGAAGGAGGATTTCCGCCCGTATCGCGACGAGCTGCTGATCTCGACGAAGGCCGGCTGGGACATGTGGCCGGGGCCATACGGCAGCGGCGGCGGGTCGCGCAAGTACGTGCTCGCGAGCCTCGACCAGAGCCTGCAGCGGATGGGGCTCGACTACGTCGACATCTTCTACTCGCACCGTTTCGACGCGCATACGCCGCTCGAGGAAACGGCGGGTGCGCTGGCGTCGGCCGTGCAGCAGGGCAAGGCGCTCTACATCGGCATTTCGTCGTATTCGGCCGCGAAGACGCGCGAGATGGCCGCGCTGCTCGCGCAATACAAGGTGCCGCTGCTGATTCACCAGCCGTCGTACAACATGCTGAACCGCTGGATCGAAGAGGATCTGCTCGGCACGCTCGACGACGTCGGCGCGGGCAGCATCGCGTTCACGCCGCTCGCGCAGGGCCTGCTCACGTCGAAGTACCTGAACGGCGTGCCGGCCGACGCGCGCGTGAACAAGCCGGGCGGCGGCTCGCTGAAGGAGGATCACCTGAGCGCGGACAACCTCGAGCATGTGCGCAAGCTCAACGCGATCGCCGAACGGCGTGGGCAGAGCCTGGCGCAGATGGCGCTGGCGTGGGTGCTGCGTAACGGCCGCGTGACGTCCGCGCTGATCGGCGCGAGCCGGGCGGAGCAGGTGCGCGAGAACGTCGGCGCGTTGCAGAACCTCGAATTCTCGGCGGAGGAACTCGCGGAGATCGATCGTTACGCGACCGAAGGCGGCATTAATTTGTGGGAAAAGCCGTCCACCGATCAGGCGATCTGAGCGGAAGTCGATACGGCATGCGAAACATCGCGTGCCGGGTCCGACGCACACGCGGTACGTCGCATCGCTGCGGTGCAGCGATGCGCGTCGCGCACGGCCGGCGGCGCTAGATCAGCGCAGGCAGGCCTTCAACGAGCAATACCGCGACGCCGACGCCGAGAATGACGCCGAGTACGCGCAGCAGGTTGTGACGGAATTGAGTGGCGCACGGCACCGCGCCGAGAAATAGCGCTCCGGCCAGCGCCATCGGAATCAACAGGATGAAGTCGCCGATCGTGAAGTAGGTCGTCATGCGTGTCTCCAGTGTCGACCGAAGTGGGCGCTTCAACGCTTGCGTTGGCGGCTCCATCCCTGCGGGATATCGGCCTGAAACGGCACACGTGCGCTCACCCCGGCCCCATGCCGGGTGTTTCTAATTGGTCCGGCCCGTTACGAGCAGGCCGGTCAATTCGAGTATAGGCAACCGGCGGCGTTTTTCGCTATCCGAACCATTAAAAATCAGCGGAAAGCCCCGAGAATTCCGCGTTTTTCGGGCAAACAAGACGAACGCCTTGCACGCATCTTTCCCGTTCCTTTCGATTTGCGCGGAATCGTCGTATGTGTCCGATACGGGCCGCCGCACCCGCGGGCGCGGCGGCCCGTCTACTCACGCGCGGTCGGGTTGCGGACGGGCGGCCGGCGCGCGGAACACCAGCGCGAGCCCCGCGATGATCGCGCCCATGCCGGCGAGTGCGAGCGGCTCGGGCCGGTTGCCGAGCCACACGGCATCCATCAACGTGGTGACGACGGGCACGAGATAGAACAGGCTCGTCACGTTGACGAGATCGCCGCGCTGCATCAACCGGTAGAACAGCAGTTGCGCGATCACCGAAATCACGATGCCGAGCCACAGCAGCGGCACGACGAACGCCCAGCTCATGTCGAACGACACCGGCCGGAACGGCACGATCGCGACGCACAGCGCGAGGCCGATCGCGTTCTGCAGCGGCAGCACGTCGGCGGGCGCCGCGCGTACGCGCTTTTGCAGCAGCGAGCCGACGGTCAGCGCGACGAGCGCCGTCAGCGCGCACGCGATGCCGGCCGCCGACAGGCCGCCGGTTCCGCCGCTCACGCCACGGCCCACGACGAGCGCGAGGCCGGTGAGCGACAGCGCGAGCCCGGCGATACGCACGGGTTGCCAGCGACGCTCGACGATCGCGAGCGTGAGGATCGGCTGCACGCCGAGTATCGTCGCGAGCACGCCGGGCGCGATGCCGCGCTCGAGCGCGAGCAGGTAGAAGATCGAATAGCCGCCCATCATCAGCAAGCCGGTCAGCGCGGCCATGCGCCGCTCGCCGCGCGGCGGCAGCCACCGTCTGCGCATGAACGCCAGCACGAGCAGCACGAGCGATGCGAGCGCGAAACGGGCAGTGAGAAAGGCGAACGCGGACGCGTGACGCAGACCGAGTTCAGCGAAGATCGCGCCGCTGCTCCACAGCAGCACGAAGAGCGACGTCGCGCCATGCGCGGCGAGCGCGCGTTTGAACGAAACCATGTGAATCCACCTGTCGAACGGATCGAAACGTTCCATTCGCGCGCGGCAACGTGCCGTGCGTCACGACGCACGCACCTACAGCCAGCGGGGCGAATGGAAGACGAAAACGAAAAGCCGGCGAGTCAGCCGGCGCGTGCCGCCGGCGGGGGCGGCGCGGCGCAGACGAGCGGCGGTGCGACAGGAGGAGGAAGGACCGACGGATGCACGCACGCCTGCGGCCGCGCGTCGAACTGCGGCCGGGATTTTGCGAGGGCGGACGTGAGCGGATACATCGTGTCGGAATGCGGTTGAACGCGAATGAAAGCCTAAGGTACCGCAAGGCAGCCATCGAACGCAACCACTGTCCGCGGCCGCGCATCGCGGGCGATAGGGTGCGTCGGGAAGGGGCCGATGTCGCTGCGCACGCAAGCGTTCGACGAAGGGGGCAAAGCGATGGGCATGCGACGTGTGCGAGGTGATTCCGGTCGGTCGCGCGAAGTGTTCCGGTGATTCCGCAGCGGCGAAGCGAAGCGGCACGCGCGTTGCGTCAATCATGTGCGTACGGCGACGCCGGGCGGTTTCGGCGGGCAGTCACATTCGACAGGGTATGATGGGGGTAACCGGGTGGGCAAGTACATGCCCGGCGCAGTGGTTGATTGGAGACATTCGACGAATTCGCGGCACTTCGCCTGCTTCTTCTTCTTTTCGCGCTTCGATAAACCGTGAACAATGGGATCACGCGCAACGCTCCGCCGAGAGCGGCGCGGATCGCGCATTTGCCGGCTCGCCAGCGGGCCGGGTTTCAAGATTCAAGAGTGGGGAACCATCATGCATATCGGGTCGATCGTCTGCACTACCCATATCGCGGTGCCGAAAGGCGCGCGCGGCATCGTCCAGCGCATCCTGGGCGACATGGCCATGGTGACCTGGTACGCGGGCGTGCCGGGTGAGTCGAAAGAACTCAACACCGAGCCGTTCTTTCTCGAGGACCTGATCGACACCGGCGAATCCGTTCTGCCGGCCGGCGCGGCGCTTCACTAAGCACCGACGCTCGTCTTTCGGTCCGGCAGGCGGCACAATGCGGGGCATGACAGACGCCACTTCCGCTCCCGCTTCTCCCGCCAGCCCGCCGTTCGCCGGCCTCACGCCCGAGTGCGTGCTCGACGCGCTCGACAGCGTGCTGATGCCGGCCGGCCTGCGCACCGACGGGCGCCTGCTCGCCCTCAACAGCTACGAAAACCGCGTCTACCAGGTCGGTATCGAAGACGGCCCGCCGGTCGTCGCGAAGTTCTATCGTCCGGCGCGCTGGTCGGACGACGCGATTCTCGAAGAGCATGCGTTCGTCGCCGAACTCGCCGCGCGCGAGATTCCGGCGGTGCCCGCGCGCGCCTTCGACGGCCGCACGCTGCACGCGTTCGACGGTTTCCGCTTCTCGATCTTCGAGCGGCGCGGCGGCCGCGCCCCCGATCTCGACCGCAGCGACACGCTCGAATGGCTCGGCCGTTTCATCGGCCGCATTCATGCGGTCGGCGCGACGCAGCCGTATGTCGCGCGTCCCGTGCTCGACATCAATACGTTCGGCTACGAGCCGCGCGACTACCTGCTCGCACACGATTTCATTCCGGATGACGTAAGACCGGCGTACGCGACCGCGGTCGCGCTCGCGCTCGAAGGCGTCGAGGCCGCGTTCGAGCGCGCGGGCGAGATTCGCCTGCTGCGCACGCACGGCGACTGTCATCCGAGCAACGTGCTGTGGACCGATGCCGGCCCGCATTTCGTCGACTTCGACGACAGCCGGATGTCACCGGCCGTGCAGGATCTGTGGCTGCTGCTGCCGGGCGATCGCGAAGGCGCGTCGCGCGCGCTGGCCGACCTGCTCGCGGGCTACGAGGATTTCTGCGAATTCGAGCCGCGCGAGCTGCATCTGGTCGAAGCGCTGCGCACGCTGCGGCTGATCCACTACGCGGCGTGGCTCGCGCGGCGCTGGGACGATCCCGCGTTTCCGGCCGCGTTCCCGTGGTTCAACACGCATCGTTACTGGGAAGCGCGCGTGCTCGAACTGCGCGAGCAGATCGGCGCGATGCAGGAAGGGCCGCTCTGGCCCGTGTGACGGTTGCGTGCGCGGCATCCATGCCGCGCGGCAGGTTGGACAGGGCCGCGACGCGTGTGGCCCGCCTGGCTCAGAACTTCAGCATCAGCTTGATCAGCGCGGCGAAGCGCTTGCCGTACGGCGGCGCGAGCAGGTTGCGCGCGTTCAGCCGCGCCTGCGTGAGCACCGGCTTCATCTTCGAGAACGTCACGAAGCCGTCGTAGCCGTGATACGCGCCCATGCCGCTCGCACCGACTCCGCCGAACGGCAAGCTGCCGCATGCGATGTGCATCAGCGTTTCGTTGATCGAGACGCCGCCCGAGATCGTTTCGCGCATCACGCGGTCGATCGTGCCGCCATCCTCGTCGAACAGGTACAGCGCGAGCGGACGCGGGCGCGCATTGACGTACGCGATCGCTTCGTCGAGCCGTTCGTACGGCACGAGCGGCAGCAGCGGCCCGAAGATTTCCTCCTGCATCAGTTGCGACGCGGCCGGCACCTGCGTCACCGCGCACGGCACGAAGCGGCGCGATGCGGGATCGGACTGCGCGTCGGACAGCGGATGCAGCTGCGCGCCGGCCGCCTGCGCGTCGCTCGCGAGTTGTTGCAGGCGTGCGTAGTGGCGCGGCGACACGATCGTCGTGTAGTCGCCGTTGGCCGACAGGTCCGGATACAGCTTCGCGAAGCGGGTCCGCGCGCGCTCGATGAACGCGCCTTCCATCCCGCGCGGCAGCAGCACGTAGTCGGGCGCGATGCAGGTCTGGCCGGCGTTCAGCGTCTTGCCGGCGACGATCGCATCGACGGCCGCGTCGAAGCGCGCATTCGGGCCGACGATCGCCGGCGACTTGCCGCCGAGCTCGAGTGTGACGGGCGTGAGGTTGTCGGCGGCCGCGCGCATCACGTGGCGGCCGACCTGCGTCGAGCCGGTGAACAGCAGATGGTCGAACGGCAGCGCGCTGAACGCGGCGCCGACTTCCGCATCGCCGTTCACGACCGCGACGTGGTCACGCGTGAAGGTCTTGCCGATGAGCTGCTCGAACAGCGCCGACGTGCGCGGCGTCAGTTCGGACATCTTGATGATCGCGCGGTTGCCGGCGGCGAGCGCACAGATCAGCGGGCCGGCTGCGAGCAGCACCGGGTAGTTCCACGGCACGACGATGCCGACCACGCCGAGCGGTTGCGGAATCACCTTCGCGCGCGCCGGGCGCAGCCACTTGTTCATCGGCTTGCGGATCGGCTTCATCCAGCGCTTGCCGTGCTTCAGCGCGTCGTCGATCTCTTCCTTGGCCATCCAGATTTCCGACAGCAGCACTTCCTGCTTCGCGCGATGGCCGAAATCGGCGCTGATCGCGTCGGCGAGCGCATCCGCGTGGTCGATCAGCATCGTGCGCAGCGCACGCAGGTGCTGCGCACGCGTGTCCCATGCCGGGTACGGTGCGCGCAGGTACGCCGCACGCTGGTCGTGCAGCAGCGACGTCAGCGCATCGACCGATGGCAATGCTTGCGGGGCCAGTTCGGGCAGGTCGTTCTTCATGTCGTCTCCTCCAGTTGGGCCTGGCTGATCGGCCGGCCGTCACGCCGCACGCGCACGCTCGGCGAGCGCGGCGACGCGGATCGGGTGATGCATGTCGCCCGGCACGGGGCCGGATGCGACGGGTGTTCGAAAACCGGTTGCCGCGCGCGGCAGGCGTCGTATCCGCGCGACGGTGTCCGTGTCCGAAAGTCATGCCGCACGGCAGGCGCGCACGATCCGATACGGTGACGAGCAGGCACGCGATGCCGTCTTGCGCGCGTCGGCCGGCGCACCGCGGCAGCGCAGCGCGACATAGCCGCGACGGCGGGTCGCCGCGCATCGTGCCACGGCGCCGACACACCATCCAAACGGTCGGGGATGACACGTGCCGTTCGATTTCGACCGACTGCGCGCATCGCGCCGTGGATCGTCGCGCGGGCCGCCGTTTGAAATGAAATGCGGGCCGCGCGCGTGACTTCCGGATCACTTGGTCGACATGCGGCCTGCAGGATCTTGCGCTGCATCGTCATTCCTCCCGTTTCGCGACGAATCGGCTTCTCGTGGCCGGTGCATCGCGCGAAGCGCATCGATACATCTTAAATTTAGTTCACGCGGGCGTTTAGAGGAATCGCTCTCGAATCGGCGCGCCGCGCACGGGACAGCCGTTCCTACAATGCCCGAACACAAGAGGAGACGCGGTCGCGCGGCGGTGCCGGGCGCCTTCCATGACACGACGGAGACGTGACATGCAATACGACTACATCATCGTCGGCGGCGGTTCGGGCGGCTCGAGCCTGGCCGGCCGTCTCGCCGATGCCTGCCCCGATGCGACGATCGCGCTGATCGAGGCCGGCTCGCATACGGAGCGCAACCTGCTCGTCAACATGCCGGTCGGCATCGCGGCGCTGGTGCCGTACAAGCTCGGCACCAACTACGGCTACGAGACGGTGCCGCAGCCGGGCTTGGGCGGCCGGCGCGGTTACCAGCCGCGCGGGCGCGGGATGGGCGGCTCGAGCGCGATCAACGCGATGATCTATACGCGCGGCCACCCGGGCGATTACGACGAGTGGGCGCAGCTCGGCGCGACGGGCTGGGGCTGGCAGGAGGTGCTGCCGTATTTCCGCCGCGCGGAAGGCAACGAGCGCGGCGCCGACGCGTGGCACGGCGCGGACGGCCCGTTGACCGTTTCCGATCTGCGCTTTCGCAATCCGTTCTCCGAACGATTCATCCAGGCCGCGCATGCCGCCGGCTATCCGCTGAACGACGACTTCAACGGCGCGACGCAGGAAGGCGTCGGTTTCTATCAGGTCACGCATCGCGACGGTTCGCGCTGCAGCGTGGCGCGCGCGTATATCTACGGTCGCAACCGGCCGAACCTGCACGTGATCACCGATGCGACGGTGCTGCGCGTGGGCTTCGACGGCAAGCGCGCGGTCGGCGTCGTGGTGTCGCGCAACGGGCGGGTCGAGACGTTCGGCGCGCGCGCGGAAGTGGTCCTGTCGGCCGGTGCGTTCAATTCGCCGCAACTGCTGATGTGTTCGGGGATCGGCCCGGCCGAGCAATTGCGCCGGCACGGGATCGCGGTCGTGCAGGATGCGCCGGACGTCGGCACGAACCTGATCGACCACATCGACTTCATCATCAACACGCGCGTGAATTCGTCGGAGCTGGTCGGCGTGTGCCTGCGCGGCATCGCGAAGATGACGCCGGCGCTCGCGCGCTATTTCTCGAGCCGCACCGGGATGATGACGAGCAACGTCGCGGAGGCCGGCGGCTTCATCAAGAGCGATCCGTCGCTCGAGCGTCCCGACTTGCAGCTGCATTTCTGCACGGCGCTCGTCGACGACCACAACCGCAAGATGCACTGGGGCTTCGGTTATTCGCTGCACGTGTGCGCGCTGCGGCCGTTCAGCCGCGGCACGGTCGCGCTCGCGAGCGGCGATGCGCGCGACGCGCCGCTGATCGATCCGCGCTTCTTCAGCGATTCACGCGACCTCGACCTGCTGGTGCGCGGCACGCAGGCGATGCGCCGCATCCTGTCCCAGGCGCCGCTCGCATCGCAGGGCGGGCGCGAGCTGTACACGCGGCCGGACCAGAGCGAAGCGGAGCTGCGCGCGACGATCGTCGCGCATGCGGACACGATCTATCACCCGGTCGGCACCTGCCGGATGGGCTCGGATGCGCGCGCGGTCGTCGATCCGCAACTGCGCGTGCGCGGCGTCGACGGGCTGCGCGTGGTGGATGCGTCGGTGATGCCGACGCTGGTCGGCGGGAACACGAATGCGCCGTCGGTGATGATCGGCGAACGCGCGGCGGACTTCATCGTCGCCACGCGCAAGGGTGGCGTGCCGCGCGGCGAGGCTGCGGCTGCGGTGCACGGCCGCTAGGCGCGGCGCGCGCACGGCACGGCGGCCATGCTCAGGCAAACGTATCGACGAGGCCGGCGCGGCTCGCGCGCGCGGCGACCGGTGCGGATTGCGCGGCGTCGACAGGTGCATCGACGGCTGACGGTCCGCCGTTCCCGCGTCGCGACGACTGGCCGTGGGCGAAGGTCTGCTGCGGGTTGGGCTGCTGTTGCTGCGAAGCGAGGCCGCCGTCGCTGACGGTCGCGCTGCCGAGCCCGAGCCCGCCCGCTTCCATCGCCTCGCGCAGCTTCGGCAGCGCGGCTTCGACCGCGTCGCGCACCTGCGCGTGCTGCGACACGAACAGCGCATGCGCATGGTTGTCCGCGACGCGCAGCACGACCTGCAGCGGCCCGAGATCGGGCGGGTTGAGCGTCAGCTCGGCGCTCTGCTGGTGCGCATTCGACAGGAACACCACTTTCTGGCTCAGTGCATCCGTCCAGTCGGCCGTGCCGACGTGCGGTGCGAGCGCGTGTGCGTTGGCGGCGGCGATCGCACCGGCGGCCGGCGACAGTTGCAGGTTCGCCTGCGCTGCGGCGGCGGCCGTTGCGCCGGCCGCGAGCGTCGCGCTGGCGGCCGGGTCCGTCGCATTGCTGGCCGCCGCGAGCGCGTGCTGGGCGCCGGACTGCGCATTCGCGTCGGCCTGCAGCGTCTGCGGCGTGACCTGGGTCGGCGTCTGCTGGGTGGCGAGCGCGCCTTTCGCGTCGGCGAGCGTGCGGTCGAACGTCGGCACTTTCGGCGTCAGCGGCGCGGCGGCGTTCGACGCGGTCGCTGCCGGCGCCGTCGGCGTGGCGGCGGCGCTCGTGCCGGTCGCCGGCATCGTGATCGCGCCCGCGCCGCCCGTCAGCTTCGCGAGCGCCGCTTGCAGCGCGTCGCGGCTCGATGCCGGGTCGATCGGCTGGGCGGTCGCCTCCTTGGCCGCATGATCGGCGAGCGTCGCCGTGGCGTCCGGCTGGCCGGACACGGCCGTTTTCTGCGTGGCAATAGCGGCGGCGGTCGCCGCGTCGGCCGGCGTCGCGGTGTCCGGGCGCGCCTGCAGTTGCGCCTGCACGGCCGCGGCGGCCGCGAGGGCGGCGGCATCTGGGTTGGTGGCGGCGTTCGCGGTCGTGTCGTCGGTCGTCTTGTCGTCGTCCGTGCCGGACGGCTTCGCGCCGGCGGACGGCTTCGACGCAGCCGGTTTGGTCGACACGTCCGATGTACCGGCGTTGGCCGTATCGCCGCGCGTGGAGACGCTTTGCTTGAGCGTCTGCGCGAACGGCACGGCGCTCGTGGCGGCCGACGCGTCGTTGGCGGCGGACGCACCCGAGCCGCGGGCGGCCTTGAGTGCGGCGCCGGCGGTGTCGAGCAGCGCGCCGAGCAGGGGCAGGGGAGGCATGACGGTTCTCTCGTTCGAAGGCGGTGGTCGGTTACGACGAACGGGCCGCGTCGGCCCGCATGCGCAGGATCTTCGCGGCATGTTCGTCGGCGTCGCGCTGTTCGCGCCGGGCGTCGCGCTGCGCTTCCTGCGCGACGCCGCGCGCCTGCAGGATTTCATACGAGCCGACGGTACGTTTCTTCTGCTGCCAGTTCGGCCGCGCCTCGTCGATGCGGACTTCGGCCGCGGCGAGCACGGTGCGCTGCTGCGCGATCGCGGCATCGAGCGTGTCGATGAACGCCTGGAAATTGCGCCAGTTGCCGGCCGGCATGCCGCTCTGCGCGGATTGCGCGAAGCGCGCGTGATATTCGTCGCGATAGCGCAGCAGTGCGTCGAGCTGTTCGGCCGCCGCGGTGCGGTCGCGCTGCGCGGTGCCGAGCTGCTTCGCGGCCGAGTCGAGGTCTTCCTGCGCGCGGTCGAGCAGCAACTGAAGGGGAAAGCCGTGGGCCATCGGGATCAGCCTCCGTAAGCGTCGAACAGCGCATCGAGCGCGGTGAGGCTCGATGCGAACGGCGCGCATTCGCGAAAGCCCTGCTGCAGGAACGCTTCGATGCGCGGGTAGAGCGCGATCGCGCGGTCGAGCTGCGCGTCGCGGCCCGGTGCGTAGGCGCCGACCGCGATCAGGTCGCGGTTGCGCTGGTAGCGCGACAGCATCTGCTTGAACTGCCGTACGTGGTCGAGATGCGTTTCGTCGATCAGCGCGGTCATCGCACGGCTGATCGACGCCTCGATGTCGATCGCGGGATAGTGGCCGGCCTCGGCGAGCGCGCGCGACAGCACGATGTGGCCGTCGAGGATCGCGCGCGCCGAATCGGCGATCGGGTCCTGCTGGTCGTCGCCTTCGGTCAGCACCGTGTAGAACGCGGTGATCGAGCCGCCGCCTTCGGGCCCGTTGCCGGTGCGCTCGACGAGCGCGGGGAGCTTCGCGAACACCGACGGCGGATAGCCTTTCGTCGCGGGCGGCTCGCCGATCGCCAGCGCGATCTCGCGCTGCGCCATCGCATAGCGCGTCAGCGAATCCATCAGCAGCAGCACGTGCTTGCCCTGGTCGCGGAAATACTCGGCGAGCGACGTCGCGTACGCGGCGCCCTGCATCCGCAACAGCGGCGACACGTCGGCCGGCGCCGCGACGACGACCGAGCGCGCGAGCCCGTCCTCGCCGAGGATCTGTTCGATGAATTCCTTCACTTCGCGGCCGCGTTCGCCGATCAGGCCGATCACGATCACTTCCGCACTCGTATAGCGCGCCATCGTGCCGAGCAGTACCGACTTGCCGACGCCGGAGCCGGCGAACAGGCCCATCCGCTGGCCGCGGCCGACGGTGAGCAGCGCGTTGATCGCGCGCACGCCGACGTCGAGCACGTGGTGGATCGGCTCGCGATCGAGCGGGTTGATCGACGGCGCCGACAGCGGCGCATCGACTTTCGACGCGAGCGGGCCGAGGCCGTCGAGCGGGCGGCCCGACGCGTCGACGACGCGCCCGAGCATCTCCCAGCCGACCGGCAGCCGCTTCGCGCCGGCGAGCGGATCGGTGACGGGCGCGCTCTCGCGCGGCCACACGCGTGCGCCGGGCAACACGCCCGCAACGTCGGTGGTCGGCATCAGGAACAGGCGGTCCCCGGCGAAGCCGACGACTTCGGCTTCCGCGTGCGGCAGCGTGCTGCCGGGCGGCAACTCGATCGTGCATTCGGCGCCGACCGACAGGCGCAGCCCGATCGCCTCGAGCACGAGGCCGGCCGCGCGCGTGAGGCGTCCGCACGGCCGCAGCGGCAGCGCGCGGTGGCTGCGCGCGGCGAGCCCGTTCAGGTGCGTGCGCCAGTGCGCGAGATGCGGATTGTGCGGCGCGCGCGGGGCGGCGTCGGCGGCGTCGGATGCTGCGTGCGGCGTGGCGTCGTCCGCGGCATCGTGCGCGGCCGCCGGCCCGAACGACGCGAGCGCGAGCTCGCGTTCGAGCGGCGTCATGCCGTCGTGCGCGAGCGCCTCGGGCGAGCGCGTCACCACGTGCTCACCTTGCCGATCGCGGCGGCGACGCGCTGCCAGCGGGTGGGCAGCGTCGCGTCGACCTCGCCGGTCGCGGCGTGCGCGCGGCAGCCGCCGCGCTCGATCGACGCGTCGGTGCGCACGTTCCAGCCGAGCGTGTCGAGGTCGTCCTGCAGATAGGCCTCGACGACGGGCAGGTCGGCCGGATTCACCGCGAGATGCGGCGCGCCGGACAGCGCGGGTTCGGCCGCGAGCACGTCGCGCACGGCGGCGACCAGCGCGGCCGGGTCGTGCTTCACGTGCTGGCGCACGACCTGCTGCGCGATGTCGAGCGCGAGCTGCGCGAGGTCGGCGGCGAGATCGTGTTCGACGGTCGAGACGGCTTCGCGGAACGACGCGGCGAGCGCCGCGAGCTGCGCGGCCTGTTCGCGTGCTTCGGCCTGGCCGGCCTCGAAACCCTGTTCGCGGCCCTGCTCGAAACCGGCCTGGTAGCCGAGCGCCTGGCCTTCGACGTGGCCGGCCGCATGGCCTTCGGCGTGCGCGGCGTCGCGCACGCGCTGCAATTCCTCGGCGAGCGCGGCGGCAGCGGCCGCCGCGTCGTCGGGCGGCGGCGGGGGCGGCGGCGGGTCGAACGACGCCATCTCCCACCGCTGGTACGCGGTGAGGGTGCCCACGCGATCGCTCGCCGAATCAGACATACGCGTCTTCCGCCTTGCCGCCGATCGCGATCTGGCCGCTCTCGGCGAGGTTGCGCACGATCTGCAGGATGCGGCGCTGCTGCGTCTCGACTTCGGACACGCGCACCGGGCCGCGCGCGTCGAGATCCTCGGCGAGCAGTTCGGCCGCGCGCTGCGACATGTTCGCGAGGAACTTCTGGCGCAGCGCGGGCGGCGCGCCCTTGAGCGCGACGATCAGCGTTTCCGACTCGACTTCCTTGAGCACCATCTGGATCGCGCGATCCTCGAGGTCGAGCAGGTTCTCGAACACGAACATCTGGTCGATGATCTTCTGCGCGAGATCGGCGTCGTACTGGCGCACGCTTTCGAGCACGCCTTCCTCGTGCACGCTCGTCATGAAGTTCAGGATCTCGGCCGCGGTGCGGATGCCGCCCATCGGGCTGCGCTTCAGGTTGTCGCTGCCGGACAGCAGGCCCGTGAGCACGTCGTCGAGCTCGCGCAGCGCGGCCGGCTGGATGCCGTCGAGCGTCGCGATCCGCAGCAGCACGTCGTTACGCAGCCGCTCGGTGAAGCACGACGCGATTTCCGACGCCTGGTCGCGATCGAGGTGCACGAGGATCGTCGCGATGATCTGCGGATGCTCGTTCTTGATCAGTTCGGCCACCGCGCCCGAATCCATCCATTTCAGGCCCTCGATGCCGCTCGTGTCGCTGCCTTGCAGGATGCGGTCGATCAGCACGCCGGCCTTGTCCTCGCCGAGCGCCTTCGTCAGCACCGAGCGGATGTACTCGTTCGAATCGAGCGACAGCGCGGTGTGCTGCTCGGCTTCCTTCACGAAGTCCTGCAGCACCTCCTCGACCTGCTCGCGCGTGACGTTCTTCAGCGCGGCCATCGCCACGCCGATCTTCTGGACCTCGCGCGGCGCGAGGAACTTGAATACCTGCGCGGCCTCTTCCTCGCCGATCGACATCAGCAGCAGCGCGCTCTTGGTCAAGCCTTCAGCGTTCATCGGACACCCAGTTCTTCACGACGGTGGCGACGATCTTCGGATCCTGGCGGGCGATCGTGCGCGCGTAGTCGAGGTTGCGTTCGTAGCGGTTCTTCTCGTTCTCGAAGCCGAGCAGCAGCGGATCGGCTTCTTCCGCGGCCTTTTCCGGCGCGGGCAGGCCGTCGAGCGCGACCGTGTCTTCCGGCGCCGCGAGCGCCGGCGCGGCCGGCTCGGGCGGCGGGAACGCGCGGCGCATCGCCGGGCGCACGAACATGAAGTAGAGCGCCGCCGCGGCCGCCGCGATGCCGAGCCACTTCGCGGCTTCCTTCGCCATCGCGATCATGTCGGGCTGGCGCCACCACGGCAGGTCGGCGTACGGGTCGCTCACGGTCGAGAACGCGCTGTTCACGACGTTTACCGAGTCGCCGCGCTTCGCGTCGTAGCCCATCGCGTCCTTCACGAGCTGTTCGACCTGCGCGAGCTTCGCGGGCGGCAGCGGCTGCATCGTCACGTGGCCCTTCGCGTCGGCGACCGGCTGGTAGTTGACGACGACCGCGACCGACAGCCGCTTCACGCTGCCCATCGGCTGTTCGGTATGGCGGATCGTCTTGTCGAGCTCGTAGTTGGTCGTCTGGTCCTTGCGGTCGCTGACCGGCGTGGTCTGCGGCCCGTTCTGGCCGTTGCCGGCGACGATCGGCGCGGAGGCCGGCTGCGGCGGCGTGTTCGACAGCGCCCCCGGCACGCCCGACGCGCCGCCCTGCGCGAGTTCGGTCGCGCTGCTGGTCTGCTGGCTGCGGATCGCGGCCTGCTGCGGCGTGCCGTTCGGGCCGTAGCTTTCCGACGTCTGCTCGATCTTCGAGAAGTCGAGATCCGCGCTGACCTGCGAGCGCGCGTTGCCGGCGCCGAAGATCGGCGCGAGGATCGCGTCGATGCGCTTCTGGGTGTTGTGCTCGACCTGCTGCACGTACTTGAGCTGGCTCGCGTCGAGGCCGGACGCGGACGCGGTCTGGGTCAGCAGGTTGCCGTCCTGGTCGACGATCGTCACGTTCTTGGCCGGCATGTCGGGCACGCCGGACGACACCATCCGCGTGATCGCCTGCACCTGGCCCTCGTCGAGCACGCGGCCCGGGTAGAGGTCGACGAACACCGACGCGCTCGGCGCTTCCTTGTCGCGCACGAACACCGACGGCTTCGGGATCGCGAGATGCACGCGCGCGCCGCGCACGGCGTTGATCGATTCGATGGTGCGCTGCAGCTCGCCTTCGAGCGCGCGCTGGTAGTTGATCTGCTCGGCGAACTGGCTGATGCCGAATTTCTGGTTGTCCATCAGCTCGAAGCCGACCGAGCCGCCTTTCGGCAGCCCCATCGCGGCGAGCTTCAGGCGCGTTTCGTGCACCTGGCCCGACGGCACCAGGATCGCGCCGCCGGCATCGGCGAACTTGTAGGGAACGTTTGCCTGCTGGAGCGCGGCGATGATCGCGCCGCCGTCGCGGTCCGACAGGTTGCTGTACAGCACGCGGTAGTCGGGCGCCCGGCTCCACAGCACGAGCGCGGTGATCGCGGCGATCGCGAACGCGACGGCGATCACGAACGGCAGCTTCGGGTTGCCCTTCATCCGCGAGATGCCGGGAATGCGTTCGGCGAAGCCGCCCAGCCCGAAGTCCGCGCCTGCGCCGCCCGCGC
>NZ_BCPO01000090.1:0-1681 GCF_016586105.1 Burkholderia sp. E168m15 | reverse complement strand
TCGAGTTTCTCCGGAGCGGGACGACTGAGCTCGCTCGGACGAGCGGGCGGACAATGACACGATGCGATTATCGTGACCGGCGGCGCACTCCGATCGACCGAAAAGAGCGGGGTTTCCCCCGTACTTTCGCGGCTTTGACGCGCGCCGCGCTGCTATCCTTTTTCGCGATCCGGCATGGTGCGCGTGGTGCGGCGCCGGCGGATCGCCCGGTGCGTCCGGGTCTTTTCTCTATGTCTGGGGACAGCATGACTGCGAACGTCAGCGGAATCGGTTCGGTGTTGCAACAGATGCAGTCGATGGCCGCGCAGGCGTCCGGCGGCGTCGCGAGCCCGACGGCGGCGCTGGCCGGCTCGGGTGCGGCGACGGCCGGCACGTTCGCGAGCGCGATGAAGGCATCGCTCGACAAGATCAGCGGCGACCAGCAGCACGCGCTCGGCGAGGCGAAGGCGTTCGAGGTCGGCGCGCCGAACATCTCGCTGAACGACGTGATGGTCGACATGCAGAAAGCCAATATCGGCTTCCAGTTCGGGCTCCAGGTCCGCAACAAGTTAGTGAGCGCTTACAACGACATCATGCAGATGTCGGTGTAAAGGGGCGGCCATTCGACGACGGGTATCCGGGCACGGCCCGGGGCTTGCAGAACGAGACCGGCGCGCCGGCATCGGCCGCCCGGCGGCAGCCCTTGCTCACCTAAAGCTTTCCAAATCCCTTCCGATAACTCCGGTGAAGGCCGCGCCGTGCGACGCACGGCGGCGGCTCCCGCATAGCCAAGGCACATAACAAGGAGAAGCGCATGTTTTCCCCAGGACACGCTGGAGCCAGTGCGTACGCGCGTGTCGGCGTCGAGACCGGGGTGATGGGCGCCTCCCCGCACCGGCTGATCGCGATGCTGTACCAGGGCGCCCGGCAGGCGATCGCGCTGGCGCGCATGCATTTGCAGCAGGACAACGTGTCCGGGCGCGGCGAAGCGATCGGCAAGGCGATCCGGATCGTCGAGAGCGGCCTGCAGGCGTCGCTGAACCGCGACGCGGGCGGCGAGATCGCCGAGCGCCTCAATGCGCTGTATGCGTATATCGGCCGGCGCCTGCTGGAAGCGAACGCGCAGGCGAGCGACGCGATGCTGGTCGAGGTCGACGGCCTGCTCGCGACGCTCGAGGAAGCATGGACGGGCATCGCCCCGGAAGTCGCGCGGATGGCCGCGCAACAGGTAGCGGAAGCATCACGATGAATCTCAAGGCCGAATACTTCGCGCGTTACGAGGCGCTCGCCGCCGTGTCGGGCCGGATGCTGTGCGCCGCGCGCGGCGCCGACTGGAGCGCGTTGCCGGGGTTGCAGGCCGAATTCATGCAGCTCGTCGACGGGTTGAAGGAGGCCGATCCGGGCGTCGCGCTCGACGAATCGGATCTCGGCCGCAAGCTCGACCTGATCCGCCGCATCCTGGCCGACGACGCCGCGATCCGCGATCTCGCGAGCCCGGACGTCGCGCGGCTGTCCGCGCTGTTCGAGGCGCGGCGCTCGACCCAGGTATTGACCGACCTCTACCGCGCGCGCGGGTAGGGCCGTGTTCCGGGAGACGGGCGCGCGGCGCCCGGGCCCGGCGCCGCACGCGGCGCGCGCTGTTCCCGCGGGCGGCACCGGCGTGCCGCGCCCCGGATTCGCAACGATGTGTAGGGTCTGTTTG
>NZ_BCPO01000089.1:0-36129 GCF_016586105.1 Burkholderia sp. E168m15 | reverse complement strand
GGCGGCGCGCCTGCGCGCGACCCTGCGCAGGCCGCCCGCGGCGGCCGACCGGGCGCGTCGTTGCCGCCCGATCCGTCCGATCCACTGGCTACGCCCGCCGATACGCGCTGGACGCCTGCGCGTGCCGAACTGGCCGCCGCATCGTCCGATCCGCAGCCGCAACCGCTCGCGACCGTCCACCCGGCCGCGGTGCCGCTCGTGCGGCAGCAGCTCGATGCGCTCGCGACGGACCAGTTTCGCTGGACCGGCGAGGCATGGCCCGGCGCGCGGCTCGACTGGACGATCGAACCCGACGAGCCGGGCCACCGTGCGCCGCGCGGCGGCGGTGGCGACGACGCGGGCGACGGCATCGCGTGGCGCACGCGCCTGACGCTGACGCTGCCGTCGCTCGGCACGGTCGATGCCGAGCTGGTGCTGAACGGCGCGCAGCTCGTCGCGCGGCTGCGCGCGAACCCGACGGGCGCCGACCGTCTGACGCGCCACGAAGCCGCGCTGCGGCAGCGGCTCGAAGGCTCGGGGCTCAAGGTGGGCGGGCTGTCGATCCGCGCGGTCGACGACGGGCCGGACGGCTTCGACCTGTTCGCCGCCCAGGCCGCCGCGGCCGCGTATGCGCGCGGCGCGGCGGGCGGCCCCGAGGCGCGGGTGCCGGGCGAGGATGACGAGGCGCTCCCATGAGCATGACGTCCCGCAAGCGCGCGGCCGCCCTCGTCTACGACCCGAAAGGCGGCGATGCGGCGCCGCGCGTGGTCGCGAAGGGCTACGGCGTGCTCGCCGAGATGATCGTCGCGCGTGCGCACGATGCCGGGCTGTACGTGCACACGGCGCCGGAGATGGTGTCGCTGCTGATGCAGGTCGATCTCGACGACCGGATTCCGCCGCAGCTCTATCAGGCGGTCGCGGACCTGCTCGCGTGGCTGTACGCGCTCGACCGCACCGAACCCGCGCCGGACGACGCCGCGCCGCGTTTTCCGTTGCCGCCGTTGCGCTGAACGGCCTGCCGTCGGGCGCCTGCTTACGAAATGCTGTCCGGGCTTGCGTGACCGCTTTGCCGGCATGTGCCGCTCATCGAGCGTCATCGCCTCGCAACGTGTGCCTTTCTCCCTGATTCGCGCGCACGCCCAACCTGCCGCTCCGTATGCATACGGATTGAGCCGGCTTTCGATTTATGTAATGATATCCATTCTCATTTTCATGCTGACCGGGCGGTGCGCACTCCTGCGCGCCGCCCGTTGTTTTGAACGAATGGATACTTTCGCGTGAACGCGCCCGAAACGATCGACCCGCCCAAGACGGGCATGCCGCGCGCCGGCGTCACCGTGCTGCACCCGGCGGGCCGCCCGCTGAACGACGACGAACTGGCCGCGCGCCGCCAGCGCTCGCGCCGCGCGACCTTCATCAAGTGGCTGCGCAAGGTGCACGGCTGGGTCGGGCTGTGGGGCGCGGTACTCGGGCTGCTGTTCGGCGTGACCGGCGTGCTGCTGAACCACCGCGCGCCGCCGCTGAAGATTTCGACCGGCGAGCCGCAGGTCGAGGAGCTGCAGATCGCGCTGCCGGACCCGGTGCCGAAAACGCCCGCCGCGATGACGAAGTGGCTGCAGCAGGAACTGCATTTCGACGGCAAGCCGGGCCGCATGCGCAAGGAGCCCGCGCAGGCCGTCGCGTGGGGCGACAAGCGCGTGATGCAGCCCGAGCACTGGCAATTCGGCGTGTTCGGGCCGCACCAGAACCTGCAGGCCGAATACTGGGTCGGCAACGGCTACGTGTCGGTGAAGCGCACCGGCAACACGTTCCTGACGACGCTGAACAACCTGCATCGCGGCGTCGGGATGAATCTCGGCTGGGTGCTGCTGATGGATACGATCGCGGGTTCGCTGATCCTGCTGTCGCTGACGGGCGTGCTGCTGTGGACCGAGCTGAACAAGCGCCGCACGGTCGGCGTCGTGCTGGTGGTCGGTTCGGTTGCCGCGGCGCTCGCTGCCGGCCTGACCTGACCGACTTTCGCGCCGGGTAGCGTCCGGCGTCCGGCGAGCATGGCCGCCCGCCGGCGCGGGTCAGAGCCCGCAGGCCGCGCCGCTGTTCGCCGCGATTTCGCGCGCGGCCTTCGCGCCTTCGACCTGCAGGATCGTCGGCAGCGACACGTTGTTCTTCGCGGCGGTGATCTCCGCGAGGATCGAGATCGCGATTTCCGGCGGCGTCCGGCTCCCGATGTAGATGCCGGCCGGCCCGTGCAGCCGGGCCAGTTCCACTTCGTTCAGATCGAATTCGCGCAGCCGCTCGCGCCGCGCGGCGTTGTTGCGCCGCGAGCCGAGCGCGCCCACGTAGAACGCGGGCGTCTTCAGCGCCTCCATCAGCGCGAGATCGTCGAGCTTCGGGTCGTGCGTGAGCGCGATCACGGCCGAACGCGCATCGAGCCTCATGTCGAGCACCGTATCGTCGGGCATCGTGCGGACGACCCGCGTGCCCGGCACGTCCCACGCATCCGTGTATTCCTCGCGCGGATCGCATACCGTCACCTGGTAGTCGAGCCCGACCGCGATCTGGCACAGATAGCGCGATAACTGGCCGGCGCCGATCACGAGCATCCGGTAGCGCGGCCCGTGGATCGTCACGAGCCGTTCGCCGTCGAACGCGAGCCCGTCGGTCGCCTGCGCGGGCGACAGCGATGCGCGGCCGGTCGCGAGCGTCATCGTGCGCGTGACGAGGCGGCCCGCCTCGACTTCCGCGCATAGCGCTGCGATCCCGCTGTCACGCGTGAGCGGCTCGAGCACCAGCTGGATCGTGCCGCCGCACGGCAGCCCGAAGCGGTGCGCTTCCTCGGCCGTCACGCCGTACTTGAGCGCTTCCGGGCGTGCATCGGCCGCGATGCCGCTCGCATGCACGCGGGCGATCAGGTCGTCCTCGATGCATCCGCCGGACACGGAGCCGACCACCAGGCCGTCCTCGCGCACCGCGAGCATCGCGCCTTCGGGGCGCGGCGACGAGCCCCACGTCTTCACGACCGTCACGAGCAGCACGCGGCGCCCTTCTTCGAGCCAGCGCGCGCTGGATTTCAGTACATCGAGATCGACGCTTTCCATCGTTTTTTCCTGTTGCCGGACGGCCCGCCGCGCGGCGCCGTCGTTCGATGGCGGGATTATGAACCGCCCGGCGCGCGCGTGCAGGCGGCGCGCAGCGGGTGAGGGCGAATCTGGACGATCGGGCAAGAGATCGCGACGATCGGACACTGATCGCGCGGCGGCGGGGGGCGGGAGAGGGGGCGTGCGGAGCCGGGGCCGGCTCCGCGTGGGGTTCGTCATGGCACGCGGCGAAGGCGCGCCATGGCGGCGCTCAATGCGTGTCGGAGTGGCCGTGCGCGAGCTTCGAGTGGTGCCGCGAGTACAGGAAGTAGATCACGAGGCCGATCACGAGCCAGATGCCGAACGCGGCCCACGTGACGGGCTGCAGGTTCAGCATCAGGAACAGGCACGCCGCGACCGCGAGGATCGGCACCACGGGCACGCCCGGGCAGCGGAACGCGCGCGGCAGCTCGGGATGGGTGCGGCGCAGCACGAGCACGGCGATCGACACCATCGAGAACGCCGCGAGCGTGCCGATGTTGATCAGTTCGGCGAGCACGTTGAGCGGCACGAGCGCGGCGATCAGCCCGAAGAACAGGCCGACCAGCCAGGTGGTCAGGAACGGCGTCGCATAACGCGGATGCACGCGCGACAGCGCGGCCGGCAGCAGCCCGTCGCGCGACATCGCGAAGATCACGCGCGTCTGGCCGTAGCTCATCACGAGGATCACGGTCAGCATGCCGAGCACCGCGCCGAGATCGATGAAGCCCGCGACCCACTTCTCGCCGGCGACCTGCAGCGCGTACGAGATCGGGTGCGAGATGTTCGCGTACTGGGCCGACGGCACGATGCCGGTGGCGACCGCGGCGACCGTCACGTACAGCACCGCGCATACCGCGAGCGACGCGATGATGCCGATCGGCAGATCGCGCTTCGGATTCTTCACTTCCTCGGCCGCCGACGACACCGCATCGAAGCCGATGAACGCGAAGAACATCACGGCGGCCGCGCCGAACACGCCGTTCCAGCCGTGCGGCATGAACGGCTTCCAGTTCGCGGGCGTCACGTGGAACAGGCCGACCGCGATCACCAGCAGCACGACCGACACCTTGATGAACACCATGATGTTGTTGATGCGGGTCGATTCGCGGATGCCGATCGACAGCAGCGTCGTGATTACGATCATCACGAGGAACGCGGGCAGGTTGAACCACGTGGTGACGCCGGGCACCGCGCCGGGCGCGGCCGTCAGCACGGTCGGCAGCGTGAGCCCGAAGCCCTGCAGCAGCGACTGCAGGTAGCCCGACCAGCCGACCGACACGGCCGACGATGCGAGGCCGTACTCGAGCATCAGGTCCCAGCCGATGATCCACGCGACCAGCTCGCCGAGCGTCGCGTACGAATACGTGTAGATCGAGCCGGCGACGGGGATCGACGACGCGAACTCCGCGTACGACAGCGCGGCCAGGCCGCACGCGATCGCGGCGATCACGAACGACAGCATCAGCGCGGGGCCGGCCTGGACGGCGCCGGTGCCGGTCAGCACGAAGATGCCGGTGCCGATGATCGCGCCGATGCCGAGGAAGGTGAGGTCGATCGCGCCGAGCGCTTTCTTGAGCCCGGCGGCTTGCGCGCCGGCGATCATGCGATCGACGTTTTTCTTGCGGAAGAGAGACATTGCGGATGGATCGCCGGCACGCGCAGGCACGGCGCGCCGACTGAGTGAAAACCGATAATTTTAGCTGATTTGGCGTGCAAGTCCCGCGGTGGCGCAGCGACGTGCGGTGAAATCGGCCGATAAAACAAGCGCTTGCGCGCGAAACGGGAGCAGACCGGGCGCGAAACGGGCACGGCCGAGCGCGGCGCGGCGGGCGCCGCGCGCAGGATCGGACGAGTTCGATTCGGCCGGAATCAGGCGCCGGCCGTGGGCGCCATGTCGACGAGCCGGTTGCTCATCACGTAGAACGTCAGTTCCGCGTTGTTCGACAGCCGCATCTTCTCCAGCAGCCGCGAGCGGTACACGCTCACCGTCTTCACCGACAGCGACAGCGTGTTCGCGATGTCGGTGAGCCGCTTGCCCGACGCGAGCATGCAGAGCGTCTGGTATTCGCGATCGGACAGCTTCTCGTGCGGCAGCGGTTCGTTCTCGAACGACACGTATTCGGCGAGCGCCTCGGCCATCGCGGGGCTCACGTACTTGCGGCCGGCCGCGACCTGCTGGATCGCGCCGATCATCTGCGCGGCGTTGACCGTCTTCGACAGGTAGCCGGCCGCGCCGGCCTTCAGCGCGCGCACCGCGTACTGATCCTCGCGATACATCGAGAACATCAGCACCGGCGTGCGCGTCAGCTTGCGCTTGAGGCGCTTGAGCACCTCGATGCCGTTCGTGTCGGGCAGCGAGATGTCGAGCAGGATCACGTCGAATTCCTGCTTGTCGACGGCGGCCATCGCATCGCCGCCGTTCTCGGCCTCGGTCACGTCGCGGGCGACGCCGCGGTCGATCAGCAACTGGCGGATCCCTTGCCGGACGATCGCGTGATCGTCCACGAGCAGGATGTTCAGGCTCATCGCGACCTCACGAAAGCGACGTGCGGCGTGCCGCGACGGGCGCCGCCAGCAGCGAAGCCCACGCGAAGCGCGCGGTGACGCGCGTGCCGCGGCCGGTTGCCGGCGTGGCCGTCTCGAAGCTGCCGCCGAACGCCTCGCAGCGCGCGCGCATGCCGGCGAGGCCGTAGCCGCTGCGGCGATTGCGCGCGAAACCGGTCCCATCGTCGGTAACGCTCAGCGACAGGTGCGTGCCGTCGGTGACGATCCGCACGTCGACCGACGTCGCGCGGGCGTGCTTCGCGACGTTCGACAGCGCTTCCTGCGCGACGCGGAACACCGCGAGCGCACTGGCGCCGGCGAGCTGCGTCAGGCGGGCGTCGGCCGCGCACACGAAGCTCGTGCGCAGGCCGGTGCGGGCCGCATGCGTGTCGATCCACGACGACAGCGCGCCGACCACGCCCGCGTCGAGCGCCGGCGTGTCGCGCTCGTCGATGAGCCGGCGATTCGCGTCGGTCGCGGCGTCGAGCGCCTGCTGCGCCAGCGCCAGCGCGCGCAGGCAGCCTTCCGGCGCATCGGCCGGCAGCCACGTTTGAACGTTTGCGAGCGCGAATCGGGCAGCGGTCAGTTCGGCGCCGAGCCCGTCGTGCAGCTCGCCGGCCAGATGGCGGCGGGCCGCTTCGTCGGCGGCGAGAAGCTGGGCGGAAAGTGCCGCGATCCGCGCGGCGGACGCGTCGCGTTTCGACGCGGCGTCGGCCATGGGCGGAGTAGCAGCGCAGCCAGGCATGCGCTGCCGCGACGGGAACGGGGCGTGGGCGCCCAAGGGCGCGTTAAGCGACGTATCCATGACTCTCCCTGCTGTCAGAAAGCGGTTCAGACACCGGCTGGCTGCGTGGACCGGCTGCCGTTTCGATGACGGTCGCCGCCAGAGAATCGCTCCATGCCGAGGTAACAAAAGTTACGTCTTGTAACACTTTCATCCGACCCTTCCACTGTCATCCGAACGGCAACCACGCGGGCCGAATAATATCTCAAAATTTCTGAAAAGGTCATGTCGGACGGACATTTAAGGGTAAATGTGAATAATCGGAATGAAGGTGTTGTAGGAAAAACACTGACACCCGAGCGCCGGGCGACGACGTATCCAAATGTAACTATTTGAGATGGAATGGTCCCAGTTTGTTACGAATTCGCCAAGTCCGGACGAAAAAAAACCGGAGCTTTTGCTCCGGTTCTTGATGCGGCACAAATTCGGGGGCGGATCAGTCCACGAACGCGCGCTCGATCACGTAGTGGCCCGGCGCGCTGTTCTTGCCTTCGACGAGGCCGGCCTGCTTCAGCAGTTCGGTCGTGTCCTTCAGCATCGCGGTGCTGCCGCACAGCATCACGCGGTCGTTTTCCGGCGAGAACGCCGGCACGCCGAGATCCGTGAACAGCTTGCCCGTCGCGATCAGGTCGGTGATCCGGCCTTCGTTGTCGAACGCTTCGCGCGTGACCGTCGGGTAGTAGACGAGCTTTTCCTTGATGATGTCGCCCAGGTACTCGTGGCCCGGCAGGTCGTGCTTGATGTAGTCCATGTACGCGAGCTCGCCCTTCAGGCGGCACGTGTGGGTCAGGATCACCTTGTCGAAGCGGTCGTAGATGTCCGGATCGCGGATGATCGACATGAACGGCGCGAGGCCCGTGCCCGTCGACAGCATCCACAGCGTCTTGCCCGGCAGCAGGTTGTCGGCGATCAGCGTGCCCGTCGGCTTCTTGCCGATCAGCACCGTGTCGCCCACCTTCAGGTGCTGCAGGCGCGACGTCAGCGGGCCGTCCTGCACCTTGATGCTGAAGAATTCGAGATGCTCTTCGTAGTTCGGGCTGACGATCGAGTAGGCGCGCGCGAGCGGCTTGCCGTCGACTTCGAGGCCGACCATCGTGAATTCGCCGTTGTTGAAGCGCAGGCTCGCCTCGCGGGTGCAGGTGAAGCTGAAAAGCGTGTCGGTCCAGTGATGGACGGATTGGACGGTGGCGGTGTCGTATTTGCTCATGGCTTTGAAAACGGACGCGCGTAGCGGACGCGTGTAACGGGCCCAAAAACGGGCAAAAAACCGAGTGCGACGGCCCGATCGCGGATCGGCCGGCCGGCGCGTCGGACACGCGCCCTCTCGATGACAGACGTTTGAGTAACTCGTTATTTTACCCTGCTTGGGGCAGATGCGGGCTTGACCCGGGCGGCTGCGCGGATTTGGCGCAACGTATTCTTTCAGAGAGCTTTCGGTGATTGTCCGCGCGTTGTCGCGCCGACGCCGACGCGTTTCAGCGGCGGCGTGACCGGCGGCGGCGCCGGCCGGCGGCGTTACTGCGGATCGAGGCGCAGGCGTGCGATGTACGGCAGGTGGTCCGACAGCCACGCGGCTTCGCCGGACGGCGCGCGCCACTCGAGCGGCGTCAGCCCGCGCACGAACATCTTGTCGAGCGCGAGCGCCGGCGAGAACGCGGGGAACGTGCGGCCCGACTCGCCGAGCAGCGTCGCGACCTCGGACAGCCCGATCTCGCCGAACAGCGCGACCGAGTCGTTGCGCCAGTCGTTGAAGTCGCCGGCGAGCATCAGCGGGCCGTCGCCCGCATTGCGGACGATCCAGTGCGCGATCCAGTGCATCTGGCGCAGGCGAGCGGCGCGCGTGAGCGCGAGGTGCGCGCACAGCAGCGTGACCGGGCGTGCGCCCGCGAGCGTCGCACGCGCGACCAGCAGCCCGCGCCGCTCGAAGCGGTGCGCGGAGATGTCCCAACGGCCGCCGAGGTCGAGCGGATGCGGCGACAGGATCGCGTTGCCGTGCCGCCACGACGGCTTGAACACGTTCGGCCCGAGCGCGATCTGCCAGTCGAGCGCCTGCGCGATCTCGGTGGCCTGGCAATGCCACACGTCGTCGACCGTATCGTCCATCGGCGCGCCGAAGCCCGGGGCGAGCATCGGGCGCGGCATGCGGCGCGCCATCGCTTCCTGCAGGAAATACACGTCCGCGTGGGTCGACTGCATCCAGTCGCGCATCGCGTTCCAGGCGGTGAAGCCGAGCGGCGAGCGGCCCTTGTGCAGGTTCCAGCTGACCGCGGTGATTTCGTCGGGCGCGGCGTGCGGCTCGGCGAACGGCAGGGACAGGGCGTCGGCGGACATGACGCTCAGTCCTTCGCGACGTGCGCGCGCACGCGGTACACGAGATGCGGATGCTGCTCGACGAGCGTCCAGTCGGTCCAGGCGTCGCCGCCGACCGCCAGGCCGGGGTGGCTCGCGACGATCTGCCGCGGCGACGCGGGCACGCACGGATCGCTGCGCGTCGCGTTTTCGTCGTCGAGCGTTTCCTGCACGTCGAGCCCGAGCGACACGGTGTTCGCGTTGGCGTCGACGGCGAGCGGGGCGACCGTCACCGAGCGCGAGCGCTCGGTCGGCACGACGCGCGCGGCATTGCCGCAGCCCACCGGTACGGACGACGGATAGCGATGGGTATCGGTGCGGGACTGGCCCACGGTGGTGTTTTGCTGGAACGTGTCGATCGTCTGACCGTCGCGCACCACCTGGATTTCCCATGCGACGACGGCCGGCGCGGGGCTCTGCGCATGGGCGGCGAGCACGACGCTCGCAAGCAGGACGGCCAGGCCGTGTTTCAGCATGAAACGTCTCCGGAAACGCGGGATAGCGGGGAACGGACGCACATCTTACGCCCGATCGATTTCGGTCGTGATGTGACAGGACGCGCCGCGACAGGTTCGCAGCACGATGCGGTCCTGCTCGACAGGTAAGGCCGCGTCATGCGTTTTCAAGCGAAAAAGCGCGTGAACTCGGCGACGCTGGCGCGCTCGGTGACGAGGCGGTTCTCGATCGCGTCGGGGTCCGCATGGCCGAGCGACATGCCGCAGACGAGCTGCTCGTTGGCCGGAATGTCGAGGTGTTCGGCGACGATCCGGTGAAACGGCACGAACGCGGCCTGCGGGCAGGTGTCGAGGCCGCGGGCGCGCGCGGCCGTCATCACGCCTTGCAGGAACATCCCGCAGTCGAGCCAGGCCCCTAACGTCATCACGCGGTCGAGCGTGAAGAACAATGCGACCGGCGCATCGAAGAAACGGAAATTGCGCGCGTGCTGTGCATGCATGCGCGCCTTCTCGTCGCGGCCGATGTTCAACAGGCCGTACAGGTCCCAGCCGACCTTGCGACGCCGGTCGACATACGGCGACACCCATTCGCGCGGGTAGTAGTCGTATTCGGCGACGTATTTCTCGTCGCGCGCGGGATCGTCGTAGGCCGCGGTGAGCGCGGCGGCGAGCGCGTCGCGCGTGGCGCCCGTGGCGACGTACACGCGCCACGGCTGGATGTTGGTGCCCGACGGCGCGCGGCTCGCGGCTTCGAGGATCGCCTCGATCGTGGCGCGCGGCACGGGCGTCGGCAGGAACGCCCGGACTGAATGGCGTGACTTGAGCGCGGCGTCGACGGCATCGACGGAACGGACCGCGTCGGAGTCGACGCGCGGGGAAGCAGCGGGGACGGACATCGGCAACCCTTCGGGAGGCGTCAGGCGAAGTGCGGGACAGCAGCGTGTGCGCGGCGCGCGGGCGCGATCGGGAAGCCCCGCGCGAGCATCGTGAACTTTCGATCATACGCCGCGGCGCGCGGCCGTGCAGCGTGCGCGCGCTGTTAGCAGCAGACCCGCCCGGCTGCTTGCTTGCACGGCGATACGGGATCGCTACACTGAAATCGTAAGGGTCTGATGAGTGTGTGACGGCAAGTGGAGCGAGGTGGGTATGACGACGGCGATGGTGAAGCAAGAACTGGCGGTGGCGTCCTTCAGCACGGTGTACGACCTCGAGCAGGTCGAGACGGCGCTGGGCGACCTGAACGAGAGCGCAAGCGATGCGCTGCGCTCGACCTACGAGAAGATGCTCAAGACGGGGAATCTGCGCTTCTGCGTGAAGCCGACCCGGATGCCGTCGTTCGACGCGCTCGGCGAAGCATTGCCGAATTTCGGCGAGCCGCTCGCCGACGTGCGCAAGCAGATCGCGCTGTGTCTCGAAACGGAGGACCGGCTCGAACTGATGCCGATCCTGCTGCTCGGGCCGCCCGGGATCGGCAAGACGCATTTCGCGAAGGCGCTCGCGCAACTGCTCGGCACCGCGTACCACTACGTGCCGATGAGTTCGCTGACGGCCGGCTGGATCCTGTCCGGCGCGTCGTCGCAGTGGAAGAACGCGAAGCCCGGCAAGGTGTTCGACGCGCTCGTGAACGGCAGCTACGCGAACCCGGTGATCGCGGTCGACGAGATCGACAAGGCCGGCAGCGATGCGCAATACGATCCGCTCGGCGCGCTGTATGCGTTGCTCGAGCACGACACCGCGCGCGCGTTCGTCGACGAATTCGCGGAAGTGCCGATCGACGCGGGCAACGTGATCTGGATCGCGACCGCGAACGACGCGCAAGCGATTCCGGAGCCGCTGCTCAACCGGATGAACGTGTACGAGATCGCGGCGCCCGATGCGGCCGGCGCGCGCCGCATCGCGCAGACGATCTACGACGAGATCCGCACGTCGCATGCGTGGGGGCGGCGCTTCCCCGAGACGCTCGGCGACGATGCGCTCGACGTGCTGGCCGCGACGCCGCCGCGCACGATGCGCCGCGCGCTGCTGCACGCGTTCGGCGCCGCCCGGCTCGACGGCCGCGACGCGATCGGGCCGGCCGACATCCGCGCCGACGAAGGCGCGGCGAAGCGCCGGCCGATCGGCTTCTGACGCGGCCACGCGCGCACGGCCGCGGCGTGCGCGCGTGGCGTTGGTCGCGCTTGCGGCCGCCTCGTTGTCCGCACCACCGGCCGTATCGCCGCGACGCGATGCGCACGCGTTCGGCAAGCGGGCGAACCGGGACGTACAATTCTTCTCTCCCCCATCGACGCGCGAGCAGCGCGAAAAGCCATGGAGCAGACGGATTGTGTCGTGATCGGCGCGGGTGTCGTCGGTTTGGCGATTGCGCGCGAACTGGCCGCGCGCGGGCGTGAAACGATCGTGCTCGAGGCGGCCGACGCGATCGGCACGGGCACGAGTTCGCGCAACAGCGAGGTGATTCACGCGGGGCTCTACTATCCGCGCGGGTCGCTGAAAGCGACGTCGTGCGTGCGCGGGCGCGACCTGCTGTACGAATTCTGCGACACGCACCACGTGCCGCATCGGCGCACGGGCAAGCTGCTGGTCGCGACGAGCGCCGCGCAGCTGAAGCAGTTGAAGGCGATTGCCGCGCGCGCGGCCGAGAACGGGGTGCTCGACCTGCTGCCGCTCACGCGCGCCGAAGCGCAGACGCTCGAGCCCGCGCTCGAATGCGTTGAGGCGCTGTTCTCGCCGTCGACCGGCATCGTCGACAGCCACCAGCTGATGCTCGCGCTGCTCGGCGACGCGGAACGCGACGGCGCCGTGTGCGCGCTGCAATCTCCGGTCGAATCGATCGACGTGCTGGGCGGCGGGCGCTTCATCGTGCGAACCGGCGGCGCCGCGCCGACCGAGATCGACGCCGCGTGCGTGATCAACAGCGCGGGGCTCGGCGCTCAGGCGCTTGCGCGCCGCACCCGCGGCCTCGATCCGCGCTGGGTGCCGCCGCTTTATCTCGCGCGCGGCAATTATTTCAGCCTGTCGGGCCGTGCGCCGTTCTCGCACCTGATCTACCCGATGCCCGAGCGCGCGGGGCTCGGCGTGCACCTGACGTTCGATCTCGGCGGGCAGGCGCGCTTCGGGCCGGACGTCGAGTGGTGCGATTCGCTGCGCTACGAAGTCGATCCGGCGCGCGCGGGGGCGTTCTACACGTCGATCCGCGCGTTCTGGCCGGGCTTGCCCGACGATGCGCTGCAGCCGGCGTACGCGGGCATCCGGCCGAAGCTCGCGGGGCCCGGCGAGCCGCCGGCCGACTTCATCGTGCAGGGCGCCGCGCAGCATGGCGTGCGCGGGCTCGTGAACCTGTTCGGCATCGAGTCGCCGGGGCTCACCGCGTCGCTCGCGCTCGCGCAGCGCGTCGGCGACATGGTGTCGCGCGCCTGACGCACGGCCCGCCGCCGTGCGTGCCGGGCGCCCGTAACCCGTGTGAAATCCCTTATCTCCGGCATTTCGGCGCGCACATTTATTCGCTCGGGAGTTATTCTGTCGAACGGTCGTCCAGGGTCTGTCTACCGATGGAACGCACATGCGTTGCCCCGAGAAGGGCCGCTCGCGAGGCGCGCGCCGCCGCGAATACTGACGTATTCGCAAGGTGCGCAACGTGGCGAGCGGCTCTTCTCGGGGCAACCCCTAATTTGTAGCGTGTTCACGGGAAGGCCCGAAATCGCCCGCATGGCGGCGTCGGTCGTCGCTTGTTTGGCTCGGCCAAACGGCGCTCCTCCCTCCTTGCCCTGCGAGCGATTTCGGACCTTCGCATGTGCGTTCCATCGGTAGACAGACCCTAGAACGGCTTTCAAACCGATAACGTTGGAGCGAGTCCCCCATGAAAACATCCCGTCGGAGTTTCCTGATCACGAGCATTGGTGCGGTGTCCGCGCTGGCGCTGTCGCGCGAAGCGCTGGCCGATGCGCCGATGCTGCCGGAAACGGACCCGACCGCGGTGGCGCTCGGCTACAAGGCCGATGCCACGAAGGTCGACAAGACGAAGTACCCGAAATACGCGGCGGGCCAGGATTGCGCGGCCTGCATGCTGTACCAGGGCAAGAAGGGCTCGGCTTCGGGCCCGTGCGGCGCGTTCCCCGGCAAGCAGGTGTCGGCGAAGGGCTGGTGCAGCGCTTTCTCGAAGATGGGTTGAGGCCCGTGCGGCATCGTGCGATGCCGCAATGTGGCGAAAACCGCAACACGCTCGCCGTCGTTCGATGGCGGGCGTTTTTTATTGCTTGAAAACGGTTCCGTCGCTTTCTACACTCGCTGCACACCAGCGCGCCGCGGCACCCCGCGCGCCGCACCGCCCGACACGGCGAATTCACGAGGACGAGGCACGCATGGCGACGATTGCGAGTTCAACGAAAACGACCCGGCCCGAGCGTGCGCTGAACCGGCGTGCGGTGGTGGCCGCCGTGATCGGCAATGCGCTCGAGTGGTACGACTTCACGGTATTCGGCTTCATGACGGTCGTGATCGCCGAGCTGTTCTTCCCCACCTCCAGCGAATACTCGTCGCTGCTGCTCACCACCGCGACGTTCGGCGTCGCGTTCTTCATGCGCCCGATCGGCGGCATCGTGTTCGGGCTGTACGCGGACCGCGCGGGCCGCAAGGCCGCGCTGTCGCTCGTGATCCTGCTGATGACGGCCGGCATCTTCCTGCTCGCGATCGCGCCGCCCTATGCGGCGATCGGCATCGGCGGCCCGATCCTGATCGTGCTCGGCCGCCTGCTGCAGGGCTTCTCCGCGGGCGGCGAATTCGGCAGCTCGACCGCGCTGCTGATCGAAGCGGCGCCGTTCTCGAAACGCGGTTTCTACGGCAGCTGGCAGATGGCGAGCCAGGCGGCCGCGCTGCTGATCGGCGCGCTCGTCGGCGCGGCCGTCACGCGCGGGCTGTCGCACGACGCGCTGCGCAGCTGGGGCTGGCGCGTGCCGTTCATCCTCGGGCTCGTGATCGGCCCGATCGGCTTCTACATCCGCCGCCATCTCGCCGATTCCGAAGCGTTCCTGCATGCGCAGCAGAGCGCGCGCCGCGCGACGCTCGGCGAAGTGTTCACGCGCCACCCGCGCGAGGTGCTGTGCGGGCTCGGCTCGGTGATCGCGCTCACCGTGACGATCTACGTGCTGATCAGCTATCTGCCGACCTTCGCGGTGAAGCAGCTGAAGCTGCCGTATGCGGAATCGTTCTACGCGGTGATCGTCGGCAACCTGCTGCTGATGGTGCTGTCGCCGGTCGCGGGCGCGTGGTCGGACCGCATCGGCCGCAAGGGTCTGTCGCTGTGGTCGCTGGTGCTGACGCTCGCGCTGATGTATCCGCTGTTCGCGTGGCTCGACGCCGCGCCGAGCATCGGGCGGCTGATCGCGGTACAGGCCGTGCTGTCGGTGACGCTGGCAGGCTACTACGGGCCGTTCGGCGCGATGATCGCCGAGCTGTTCCCGGCCAACGTGCGCTCGACCGGGCTGTCGATCGCGTACAACGTCGCGGTGATGCTGTTCGGCGGCTTCGGCCAGTTCATCGTCACGTGGCTGATCAAGGTGACCGGCACGCCGCTCGCGCCGACCTACTACGTGATGGCGGGGATCGCGCTGTCGATCGTGGCGGTCGCGTTCGTGCCCGCGCGCAACGCCGACCTCGATGCGCCGGCGTGACGACATGACGATGTGAAGACGGTCATCGAATCGATCGTTTCGCGAAACGCAATGATGTGCTGCGCAACGCGGGCAAACGGTGCGCCGCCCCTTCGTGTTCGCGCCCGAATTGTTTAGTCGTCGAACGAAACATGCCGCGAAATGAACGGAATGGTCGCTCGCGCGCGTTGTTGCATTTTTTACCCACACTAAAAATCGGCAAAAACCCGGCGGGCATATAGAAGAGTTTTTTCTCCAGCTTGTTGCAGGATCGCTAGCTCAAGTAATATCCGCGTACGCCGGACCCTGGCGGGGCCGGTTCCGATCTGGAGACCTGGAGGAAACATGGAATACAACCGTCTGTTGCACACCCTGCGTGTTACCGCCATGGCAGGCGTGGCAGCGGCATCGCTCGGCGTCGCGGGCTCTGCATTCGCACAGATCCCGAACAAAACGCTCGTCTACTGCTCAGAAGGCAGCCCGGCGGGTTTCGATTCCGCGCAATTTACGACCGGCGTGGATTTCACCGCCGCCACGTTCACCGTCTACAACCGCCTCGTCGAATTCGAGCGCGGCGGCACGAAGGTCGAACCCGGCCTCGCCGAGAAGTGGGACGTGTCGTCCGACGGCAAGGTGTACACGTTCCACCTGCGCCACGGCGTGAAGTTCCACACGACCGACTTCTTCAAGCCGACGCGTGAATTCAACGCGGACGACGTCGTGTTCTCGTTCGAGCGCATGCTCGACCCGAACAATGCGTTCCGCAAGGCGTACCCGGTGTCGTTCCCGTACTTCACCGACATGGGCCTCGACAAGCTGATCACGAAGATCGAGAAGGTCGATCCGTACACCGTGAAGTTCACGCTGGCCGAGCCGAACGCGCCGTTCATCCAGAACATGGCGATGGAATTCGCGTCGATCCTGTCGGCCGAATACGGCGACCAGCTGATGAAGGCCGGCAAGGCCGCCGACATCAACCAGAAGCCGGTCGGCACGGGCCCGTTCATCTTCCGCAGCTACACGAAGGACGCGACGATCCGCTTCGATGGCAATCCTGATTACTGGAAGAAGGGTGCGGTGAAGCTGTCGAAGCTGATCTTCTCGATCACGCCGGACCCGGGCGTGCGCGTGCAGAAGATCAAGCGCAACGAATGCCAGGTGATGAGCTATCCGCGTCCGGCCGACATCGCGACGCTGAAGGCCGATTCGAACGTCGACATGCCGTCGCAGGCCGGCTTCAACCTCGGCTACCTCGCGTACAACGTCGAGCACAAGCCGGTCGACAAGCTCGAAGTGCGTCAGGCGCTCGACATGGCGATCAACAAGAAGGCGATTCTCGAGTCGGTCTACCAGGGCGCCGGCCAGGCCGCGACCGCACCGATGCCGCCGACCCAATGGTCGTACGACAAGAACCTGAAGATGGCGACCTACGACACCGCGAAGGCGAAGGCGCTGCTCGCGAAGGCCGGCTTCCCGAACGGGTTCGAGATCACGCTGTGGGCGATGCCGGTGCAGCGCGCGTACAACCCGAACGCCCGCCTGATGGCCGAGATGATCCAGGCCGACTGGGCGAAGATCGGCGTGAAGGCGAAGATCGTCACGTACGAGTGGGGCGAGTACATCAAGCGCGCGCACTCGGGCGAGCAGGACACGATGCTGATCGGCTGGACGGGCGACAACGGCGACCCCGACAACTGGCTCGGCACGCTGCTCGGCTGCGAGGCGATCAAGGGCAACAACTTCTCGCACTGGTGCTACAAGCCGTTCGACGAGCTGGTGCAGAAGGGCCGCACGACGACGGGCCAGGACGCGCGCACGAAGCTCTACACGCAGGCGCAGCAGATCTTCGCGCAACAGCTGCCGTTCTCGCCGATCGCGAACTCGACGGTCTACCAGCCGGTGCGCAAGAACGTGGTCGACATGCGTATCGAGCCGCTCGGCTATGCGCGTTTCGACGGTGTCAGCGTGAAGTAACCCGGCTGGCGTAAGCTGTCGTCATTGAGAAAACCGGCTTGAAATCATCCGGCGACGAGGGGTCAAAAGCCCCTCGTCGCCGGTCGCACATTTCCCACAAGAAAATACGAGACGCATCATGCTCAGATTCGTGTTGCGCCGCGTGGGGATGGTGATCCCGACTTTCATCGGCATCACCATCCTGGCGTTTGCGCTGATTCACCTGATACCGGGCGACCCCATCGAAGTGATGATGGGCGAGCGCGGCGTCGATCCCGCGATGCACGCGGAGGCGATGAAACGCCTCGGGCTCGACGAGCCGCTGCCGCTGCAGTATCTGCACTACATCGGCCGGGCGCTGCATGGCGACCTCGGCATGTCGATCATCACCAACACGAGCGTCGCGGGCGAGTTCTTCGCGCGCTTCCCGGCGACCGTCGAACTGTCGCTGTGCGCGCTCGTGTTCGCGCTCGCGGTCGGCCTGCCGGCCGGGGTGATCGCCGCGCTGCGGCGCGGCTCGGTCATCGACCACGGCGTGATGGGCACCGCGCTCACCGGCTACTCGATGCCGATCTTCTGGTGGGGGCTGATCCTCATCATGGTGTTTTCGTCGACCCTCGGCTGGACGCCCGTGTCGGGGCGCATCGCGGTCGAATACGATTTCCCGCACCCGACCGGCTTCATGCTGATCGACGCGCTGCTCGCGCCGGACGAAGGGTCGTTCAAGTCGGCGGTGAGCCACCTGATCCTGCCCGCGATCGTGCTCGGCACGATCCCGCTCGCGGTGATCGCGCGGATGACGCGCTCGTCGATGCTCGAGGTGCTGCGCGAGGACTACATCCGCACCGCCCGCGCGAAAGGGCTGTCGCCCGTGCGCGTGGTCGTCGTGCATGCGCTGCGCAATGCGCTGATCCCGGTCGTCACGGTGATCGGCCTGCAGATCGGCACGCTGCTTGCTGGCGCGGTGCTGACCGAGACGCTCTTTTCGTGGCCCGGCGTCGGCAAGTGGCTGATCGATGCGATCGGCCGCCGCGACTATCCGGTCGTCCAGGGCGGCATCCTGCTGATCGCGACGCTCGTGATCGTCGTGAACCTGGTCGTCGACCTGCTGTACGGCGTGCTGAATCCGCGCATCCGCCACACGAGGTAATCCCATGAGCAATCTGCAAAATACCCTGCCGACCGAATCCGCGCCGGCCGGCGGCCGTGCGCTCGCGCTGCGCGAGTTCTGGGCCAACTTCTCGCGCAACCGCGGCGCCGTCGGCGCGGGCATCGTCGTGATCGTGCTGATCGCAGTCGCGTTGCTCGCGCCGCTGATCGCGCCGCACAGCCCGGTCGAGCAATACCGCGACTACGTGAAGATTCCGCCCGCGTGGCTCGCCGGCGGCAACTGGCAATTCATCCTCGGCACCGACGAAGCGGGCCGCGACATCCTTTCGCGGCTGATGTTCGGCGCGCGGATGTCGTTCTGGATCGGCTTCGTGTCGGTCGTGCTCGCGCTGATCCCCGGCATCGTGCTCGGGCTGGTCGCCGCGTTCTTCCAGAAGTGGGCCGACACGCCGGTGATGCGCATCATGGACGTGCTGCTCGCGCTGCCGTCGCTGCTGCTCGCGGTCGCGGTCGTCGCGATCATCGGCCCGGGCCTCACCAACACGATGTTCGCGATCGCGATCGTCGCGCTGCCGGCCTACGTGCGTCTCACGCGTGCGTCGGCGCTCGGCGAGCTGCAGAAGGAATACGTGACCGCGTCGCGCGTGGCCGGCGCCGGCACGCTGCGCCTGATGTTCTCGCAGGTGCTTCCGAACTGTACGGCGCCGCTGATCGTGCAGGCGACGCTCGGCTTCTCGTCGGCGATCCTGGACGCGGCCGCGCTCGGCTTCCTCGGCCTCGGCGTGCAACCGCCCACCGCCGAGTGGGGCGCGATGCTGGCCTCGGCACGCGACTACATCGACAACGCGTGGTGGATCGTGACGATGCCCGGCCTGTCGATCCTGATTTCGGTGCTCGCGATCAACCTGCTCGGCGACGGGCTGCGTGACGCGCTCGACCCCAAGCTGAAACGGATGGCATGACTATGACCCAGAATCTCCTGACCATCCGCAATCTCGCGGTGAACTTCAACGGCCTGCCCGCGGTCGACCGGATCAACCTATCGGTCGCGCCGGGCGAGGTGGTGGGCGTCGTCGGCGAATCGGGCTCGGGCAAGAGCGTGACGATGATGGCGCTGATGGGCCTGATCGACGCGCCGGGCAAGGTGACGGCAGATGAAGTCACGTTCAACGGCGTGGATCTCTTGAAGGCGTCGCCGAAGGCGCGCCGCAAGATCGTCGGCAAGGACATCGCGATGGTGTTCCAGGACGCGCTGACGAGCCTGAACCCGAGCTACACGGTCGGCTACCAGATCAAGGAAGTGCTGAAGCTGCACGAAGGGCTGCGCGGCGACGCGCTGCACCGGCGCGCGCTCGAACTGCTCGACCAGGTCGGCATTCCCGATGCGAAGAACCGCATCGCGTCGTTCCCGCACCAGATGTCGGGCGGGATGAACCAGCGCGTGATGATCGCGATGGCCGTCGCGTGCAACCCGAAGCTGCTGATCGCCGACGAGCCGACCACCGCGCTCGACGTGACGATCCAGGCGCAGATCATGGATCTGCTCGTGAAGCTGCAGAAGGAGCGCGGGATGGCGCTCGTGCTGATCTCGCACGATCTGGCCGTGGTGTCGGAGGTCGCGCATCGCGTCGCGGTGATGTACGCGGGCGAGATCATCGAGACTAACCGCGTGCCCGACATCTTCCGCGCGCCGCATCATCCGTACACCGAAGCGCTGCTCGCGGCGATTCCCGAGCACAATCAGGGGGCGCGTCGCCTTGCCGCATTGCCGGGCATGGTGCCGGGCCGCGATGATCGCCCGTCCGGGTGCCTGTTCGCGCCGCGCTGCAAGTACGTCGTCGACGATTGCCGCAAGGCGCGGCCGGCGCTCGACACGCTGGTGCCGGCCAACGATGCGATGCGCGCGCGCTGCATCAAGCCGCTCAATGTTTCCAACCTCGACCTGACGGGAGGCGCACGATGAATGCAGTCAATGAAACGCCTCGCGCTTCGCACGACGAGGAAGCGGTACTGGTGGCCGACGGCCTCGCGAAGCACTATTCGGTGAAGCGCGGGATGTTCGGGCAGGGCACGGTGAAGGCGCTGAACGGCGTGTCGTTCTCGCTGAAGCGCGGCAAGACGCTCGCCGTCGTCGGCGAGTCGGGCTGCGGGAAATCGACGCTCGCGCGCCAGCTCACGATGATCGAGACGCCCACCGCGGGCAGCCTGACGATCGACGGCAAGAACGTGGCCGGCGCGAGCCGCGACACGGTCGCCGACCTGCGCCGCCGCGTGCAGATGGTGTTCCAGAATCCGTTCGCGTCGCTGAACCCGCGCAAGACCGTCGAGCAGACGCTTTCCGAGCCGCTCGAGATCAACGCGAACCTGACGGCCGCCGAGCGCGCCGCGCGCATCGCGCAGATCATGCGCACGGTCGGCCTGCGCCCCGAGCACGCGAAGCGCTATCCGCACATGTTCTCCGGCGGCCAGCGCCAGCGGGTCGCGATCGCGCGCGCGATGATCCTCGATCCGCGCATCGTCGTCGCGGACGAGCCGGTGTCCGCGCTCGACGTGTCGATCCAGGCGCAGATCCTGAACCTGTTCATGGATCTGCAGGAGCAGTTCAAGACGAGCTACGTGTTCATCTCGCACAACCTGTCGGTGGTCGAACACGTTGCCGACGACGTGATGGTGATGTACTTCGGCAGCGTCGCCGAGCTCGGCGACAAGGCGACGATCTACGCACGGCCGCGCCATCCGTACACGCGGGCGCTGATGTCGGCGACGCCGGCGATCTTCGAGGAAGATCGCCGCGTGCAGATCAAGCTGCAGGGCGAACTGCCGTCGCCGCTCAATCCGCCGTCGGGCTGCGCGTTCCACCAGCGCTGCCCGTACGCGGTCGAGCGGTGCCGCGTCGAGGAGCCGCAATTGCGCGAAGTGGACGGCCGGCGTGTAGCCTGCCATCGCGCCGAGGAGGTCGGGGAGGAGAATGCCTGAAGCGTTGGCGGCGCGCGTGTCCGGCGTGCGCCGTGCGGGGGCAGGCGGCGCGCGCGTGATGCGCGCGTACCGCTACGCGCGGCGCTGGAGCGTGCGTACCGTCACGGGCGCGGCGCTGGCCGGCGCGTGCGCGGCGGCCAGCGTCGTGGTCCCCGTTGAGCCGGTGCGCGCCGAGGGGCGTGCGCCGGCGACTTCGCCGATTCGTCCGTCGCAGGTTCCGCCGCCCGGCATGAGCCTGCCGGGCTTCCATACGCCGGCCGTGTCCGACGGCACCGTGTCGCGCGGCACCGTGCGCGTGCAGCCGGCGCGCATGCCGTTCTACGTCGCGACCAAGGGCAAGGTCACGCTCTACGTGCTCGGCACGCTGCACACGGGCGACCCGTCCGATTACCCGAGCGCGCAGCCGTTCCGGCCGCGCATCCTCGCGGCGCTCGCCGCGTCGCCGACGCTCGCGCTCGAGCTGTCGCCCGACGATCTGCTCGAATCGCAGGACGACGTGTCGAAGTACGGCGTGTGCCGCTACCCGTGCCTGCAGCGCCTGCTGCCCGAGCCGCTGTGGCAGCGGCTCGCGGCGCGCCTGCGCGGCAACCCGGCCGCGCTCGCCGAGATCCGCAAGATGCGGCCGTGGCTCGCGGCGCTCGTCGTCGAGACCTACGATTCGCTGTCCGCGGGCCTGCAGACCGAATACGGTACCGAGGCGCAACTGCAGAACGTGTTCCTGAAGAAGAAGGGCGGCCGCGTGATCGGACTCGAGACGCTCGCCGAACAGATGCGCGCGTTCACCGGGCTGACGCTGGCCGAGCAGCGCGAGATGCTCGCGCAGGACATGGTGCAGACGCCCGCGCAGAACGCCGACGACATCAAGGCACTGCACCGGCTGTGGCGAATTGGCGACGCCGATGCGATCTCGGCGTGGGCCGTCGCGAAGAGCGAACGGCTCGCCCGTTCGAAGGCGTTGTCGGCGTCGCTCGACAACAAGATCGTGTACGAGCGCAACCGGCGCTTCGTTGCACGGATGACTGCAATCGCCGCGCCGAACCGGCCGCTGTTCGTCGCGATCGGCGCGCTGCATCTGGGTGGCCCGCGCGGCGTGCTCGAATTGTTGCGCCAGCAAGGATACCGGGTCGACGCGAACTGATCGCGCCCGGCTACCGCACTGATCGTCCCCTGTTTGATCGACGTCGCGCGTACCGTGCGACACGCCTGCGCGGTGGTGCCGGTCGATAAGGAAAACCCTTGAATCGTCGGAAAATAGCGTTTAAAACGATTGACATCCCGTTCGGCCAATATCTATTCTTCACCCCACAAGTTGAAAAAATGAAAAGAATAGATAAGTTCTACGGGGTAGCAGAAATAAAGCGCGGGGTGAGCGTCGCCGGCACGTGAAGCACGTGCCGGCCGCGGAGAGTCTGCATGCACGGCGGGGCCAATCATCGTCGAACAACACATGCATGCGGGCCGACTTGCACATAAGCGACGTTCCGTCGTCTGACCGGGGAAGGCAGTGATCGGGCGGCGGCGGACGTTTTTTAATCCGGAATATTTTTCCGGTCACCGTCGAAAGACGGTTTCGGGGGGTGAATCGACAGACGGCGAAGCCGCACCGATTGCACCAACGGAAAAGCGCCACGAGGGCGCTTTTTTCTTTGGTGCGACGAAAACGTGCGGCGCGCGGGCCCTGCGCCGAATGCTGCGTTACGCGCCTTCGTCGGCCTGCAGCGCGCCGGGCGCCACGACGTCGACGCCGGCGGCCTCGAGCGCCGCGCGGATTCGCTTCGCGAACGCCAGCGCATGCGGCCCGTCGCCATGCAGGCAGACGGTCTGCGCATTGAGCGGCACCCATTCGCCGCTCAGCGCGCGCACCTGCCGGTTGCGCACCATGTCCAGCGTGCGCGCGAGCACCGCATCTTCGTCGTCGATCAACGCGCCGGGCAGACTGCGCGGCACCAGCGAGCCGTCCGCGCGGTAGCCGCGATCGGCGAACACTTCCTCCACCGCCGCGAGCCCCGCCTGCCGCGCGGCCGCGATGAACACGCTGTTCGCGAGCCCGAACACCGCGAGCGACGGATCGAAATCGTGGATCGCGGACACCACCGCGTCGGCGATCAGCGGGTCGCGCGCGGCCTGGTTGTACAGCGCGCCGTGCGGTTTTACGTGCGCGATGCGGCCGCCCTCGGCCTGCGCGATCGCCGACAGCGCGCCGAGCTGGTACAGCACGCCCGCGTAGATGTCGCCGGCCGGCAGCTGCATTTCCTTGCGGCCGAAATTCTCCGGATCGTGGAAGCTCGGATGCGCGCCGATCGACACGCCTTTCTGCACGGCCCAGCGCACGCAGTCGCGCATCGCATTCGCGCCGCCTGCGTGCCATCCGCATGCGATGTTCGCCGACGTGACGAGGTCGAGCAGCGCCTCGTCCGATCCGCATCCTTCGCCGAGATCGGCATTCAGATCGATTTCCATATGTTCCTCGTCCACTGGTTGCGTGGCGCGTCCTTCGCGACTGCTTCCGCCATTGTCACGCCGCGCGCGATTGGGCGCGGCGGCGCGCTTCCTCTCGCATCTCGATCGCGACGTCGATCTGCCGCAGGTACGCCCGTTCCGCGACGAGGGCGGCGCGCGCGGCGTCGAGTGTCGTGCGCACGAAGCGGATCGGCAGGTTGAGCCGTGCCTGCGCGAGCTTCCACAGGTCGGCGCGGATCACCGTGCCGATCTTCGGGTAGCCGCCGGTGGTTTGCGCGTCGTGCATCAGCACGATCGGCTGGCCGTTCGGCGGCACCTGGATCGTGCCGGGCAGCACCGCATGCGACAGCAGCTCGACCGGCCGCTCGCGCACGAGCTCGGCGCCGGCGAGCCGATAGCCCATCCGGTTGCTGTTCGCGGTGACGAGCCATTCCTCATCCCAGAACGCCTGCTGCGAATCGGCCGCGAACGACGCGTAATCGGGGCCCGGCAGCACGCGCACGGGCATCGCCCACGGCGCATGCACGGGGCGGTGACGGCGCGGCGGCTCGTCGACGCGCACGAACGCGCACCACGCCGGCGCCTTCACGCCGAATTCGGGCGCATCGGCCGCGAGGCAGCCCGCGCCGGCCGGCGGCACGCCGACCGGAAGCCGGTCGCCGTCGCGCAACGTGCGGCCGCCGAGGCCGCCGAAGCGCGACGCGAGATCGGTGCTGCGCGAGCCGAGCATCGGCAGCACGTCGATACCGCCCGCGATGCACAGGTAGCCGCGCATGCCGCGTTTCGCGGCCGGCAGCACGAGCGTCTGCCCGGCGCCGACCGGCAGGCTCCACCACGAATGCACGGGCTGGCCGTCGAGCGTCGCGCCGAACTCGGTGCCGGTGATCGCGATGCGCGTGGCGCGCGTGAAGCGGAACGTGGCGGGGCCGATCGTGATTTCGACGGCCGCCGCGTCGGGGCGGTTGCCGACCAGCCGGTTGCCGACTTCGAGCGCGAGGCCGTCGAGTGCGCCGCCCTGCGCGACGCCGAGATGGCGCGTGCCGCGGCGGCCGAGATCCTGCACGGTCGACAGCGGGCCGGCCCGCACGACCTCGATGGTGCCCGGTGCGTTGCTCTGGGTCATCGTGCGTCGACTCCCGCAATGGTGAAGCGCACGCGGTCGCCGGGCAGCAGCAGCGTCGGCTGCGGCCGCGCCGGATCGAACAGCACCTGCGACGTGCGGCCGATCAGTTGCCAGCCGCCGGGCGACGTGGCCGGGTAGATGCCGGTCTGCGCGCCGCCGATGCCGACCGAGCCGGCCGGCACCTCGAGGCGCGGCGCCGCGCGGCGCGGCATGTGCAGCGCGGCGTCGAGGCCGCCCAGATACGCGAAGCCCGGCTGGAACCCGACGAAGAACACGACGTAGGCGCCGGCCGCGTGGCGCGCGACGACCTCGTCGGCCGACAGGCCCGTGTGGGCGGCGACGGCCGCCAGGTCGGGGCCGGCGGCCCCGCCGTACTCGACCGGGATCTCGACCTCGCGGCCGTCCGCGTGCTCGACGTCGGCGGTTTCCCACGCGTCGCGCAGCGCGGGCGTGAGCGAGTCGGCCGTCGCGGCGAGCGCGTCGAACACGATGGTCAGGTTGTTCATGCCGGGGACGACGTCGATCACGTCGGGCCACGCGCGCGCGGCCTCGGCCACGGCCCAGACGCGGCGCTGGCAATCGAGCGTGGCGGGCGGCGGCACCTCGCAGACGAGGGCGGCATCGCCGAGCGGATAAATGCGGGGTTGCGTCATCGGACTGGCACGGTTCGGACGGCAATGTTAGCGCACATTGTCAATAAAATATCGACAACTTCTCAATAAGCGTTTTCGCCTAGCTCGTAGGCCGGGGCTTCTGGCGTACACTCGGGCACATCCTGTCATCCGGCTTGCGCCGCCTTTCCATGAAGCGTCCTGCGACCAAGATCGTGTCATCCGAACACCTCGTTTCCGATTCGAGCGCGGAGCTGTCGGAGCTCGAATACGGGCTCATCATGGCCGGCAACGCGTTCAACCGCTGGATGGTGCGCTGCATGTCGGCGGCGGGCGCGAAGGACATGACGGCGGTCGAGGTCTCGCTGTTGCATCACGTCAGCCATCGCGAACGCAAGAAGAAACTCGCCGACATCTGCTTCGTGCTCAATATCGAGGATACGCACGTCGCGACCTATGCGCTGAAAAAACTGATCGCCCGCGGCTATGTGAAGAGCGAGAAGAACGGCAAGGAAGTGTTCTTCTTCGCGACCGACGCGGGCCGCGACCTGTGCCTGAAGTACCGCGAGGTCCGCGAGCATTGCCTGATCGAGACGCTGAAGGACAGCGGCCTCACCAACGAGCAGATCGGCGACGCGGCGCAGTTGCTGCGCCACGCATCGGGCCTCTACGACACGGCCGCGCGGGCGGCGGCGTCACTGTAAACGATCGCGGAAACGGTCGGTCGCCGCGACACGCTCGCGGCAAGCCGCGACGATCGCGGCGCCGCCCACGTCATCATTCGGCGGCCGGGTAAAGCGCACCGTCGGTGACGATCCAGCGCAACGCGAGATCGTGCGCTTCGGCCGGCAGCGCATCGACGCGGCACGCTTCGTACGCGATGCCGACCGTCACGGGCAGCGTGTCGCCCGGCCAGGCAGCGAGCGTGCGGTCGTAGTAGCCGCCGCCGTAGCCGAGCCGGTAGCGCTGCGCATCGAATCCCACGCAGGGAATCAGCAAAAGATCGGGCACGACGACGATTCCCGACGTGGGTTCGGGAATCCGGTGATGACCTTCGCGCATCGGCGTGTGCGCATCCCATGCATGGAAGGCGAGCGGCGTGTGACGTTCGCCGATCACCGGCAGCGCGGCGCACCGGCCGGCGCCCGCCGCACACCATGCGAGCACCGCGTCGCGCGCATCGAATTCGCCCGGCAGCGGCCAGTAGAACCCGACCGTGCGCGGCGCCAGACGGTCGAGCAACGTGCGCAGCCGCGCGTCGAGCGCGGCGTTCGCGGCGGGTTGCGACGCGGCGTCGCGACGGGCGCCGGACAGCGTTTTGCGCAGCGCAACCTTCGGGTTCGGCACAGGGTTGCGTGCTATGCTTTCGCTCACTTCGTGCTCCATTCAAAACGATGTCGAACAGCCTTTTCCGAGTATATCGCGCGGTCGCGCTGGCGCTTTCCGCCGCCGCGCTCGTCGCGGGCACGGCCGCATGTGCCGCACCGAACGACGACACGCTCGCCGGGGATGACCAGATCTTCGTGCAGCTTCGCGAAGCCGCACGCCGCAACGACGCCGCGAAGGCCGCGCAGCTCGCGTCGATGATCCCGAACTATCCGGTGCCGTCCTACGTCGAGTATTTCCAGATCAAGCCGCAGCTGTTCGATTCGACGGGCCGCGCGCGCGTCGATGCGCCGGACGCGCCCGTGCAGTCGTTCCTGCAGCGCTACGATGGCCAGGCGATCGCCGATCGCCTGCGCAACGACTACCTGCTCGTGCTCGGCGCGCGCCACGACTGGCGCAATTTCGACGACCAGTACAAGCGCTTCGTGCTCGACGACGACACGCAGGTCAAGTGCTATGCGCTCGAATCGCGCGCGGCGCGCAACGAGAACGTCGCCGATGCGGCGCGCGCGCTGCTCGTCGAGCCGAAGAACTACGGCGATGCGTGCGTCGACCTGATCACCGCGCTCACCGTCAATCAGCAGTTCACGAGCGACGACGTGTGGCAGCAGGCGCGCCTCGCGTACGAGCAGAACTACACGACGCTCGGCGGCAAGATCGTCGACGCGCTCGGCCCGCGCCCCGTTGGCTTCGACCAGGCGACGAGCGCGCCGCCGCTGTATCTCGCGCGCGGCGTCGGGCCTGACGCCGCGTCGCATCAGCTCGCGCTGATCGCGCTCGGCCGCATGGCGCGCAACGATCCGGACGCGGCCGCCGGGATGCTGACGACGGTCGCGCCTTCGCTGACCAAGCAGGAACAGGCGATCGCGTGGGGCGCGATCGGCTACCAGGGCGCGATCAAGCGCTCGCCGATGGCGTCGGTCTGGTATGCGAAGTCGGCGAACGCGCCGCTGTCGAACCCGGGCTACGAATGGCGCACGCGCGCCGCGCTGCTCGCCGGCAACTGGCCGATGGTGCGCTGGTCGATCGAGCAGATGCCGCCGTCGCTGCGCAACGATCCGGCGTGGATCTACTGGCACGCGCGCGCGCTCAAGCAGAGCGGCGACACGCTGCAGGCGAACCAGGAATTCGAGCAGGTCGCGGGCCAGTTCAACTTCTACGGGCAGTTGGCCGGCGAAGAGCTCGGCCAGCGCACGACGATCCCGCCGCGCACGAAGGTGAGCGACGCCGAGATCGACGCGATGGGCAAGATTCCGGGCTTCGCGCTCGCGCAGCGCTTCTATGCGCTGAACCTGCGCCTCGAAGGCAATCGCGAATGGAACTGGCCGCTGCGCGGGATGACCGATCGCCAGCTGCTCGCGGCCGCCGAATACGGCAAGCGCGTCGAGCTGCTCGACCGCACGGTCAACACGGCCGACCGCACGAAGGCCGAGCACGACTTCACGCTGCGCTATCCGTCGCCGTACCGCACGACCGTCGAGCGCTACGCGCAGTCGACGGGCCTCGACGTCGAGTGGGCGTACGGGCTGATCCGCCAGGAATCGCGCTTCATCATCAGCGCGCGTTCGTCGGTGGGCGCGGGCGGCCTGATGCAGCTGATGCCGGCGACGGCCCAGATGGTCGCGAAGAAGCTCGGCATGGGCACGATCTCGCGTGCGCAGATGCATGACATCGACACCAACATCCAGCTCGGCACCTGGTATCTGGCGGACATCTACAACAACTTCGACAGCTCGCCGGTGCTCGCCACCGCCGGCTACAACGCGGGCCCGGGCCGGCCGCGCCAGTGGCGCCAGGTGTTGACGCAGCCGGTCGAAGGCGCGATCTTCGCGGAGACGATTCCGTTCAACGAGACGCGCGACTACGTGAAGAACGTGCTGTCGAATACCGTCTACTACGCGGCGCTCTTCGAGGGCAAACCGCAGTCGTTGAAGAAACGTCTAGGCATGATCTCGCCCTGATACACGAACTGCCGCGCGAGACGCGGCAGTGTTCTTTTTAGGACTCGAACAATGGATCGCCAGACCGTCGCGCTGCTGGGCGGCACCGGCTTCATCGGCAGCCGGCTCGTCAGTGCGCTGATCGATGCCGGCAAGCACGTGCGGATCGGTACGCGGCGGCGCGACCACGCGCGCCACCTGCAGATGCTGCCGGTCGACATCGTCGAGCTCGACGCGCTCGATACGCGCACGCTCGCACGCTTCGTCGCCGGCGCGCACGCGGCGATCAACCTGGTCGGCGTGCTGCACGGCGGCCGTGGCACGCCGTACGGGCCGGGCTTCGAGCGCGCGCACGTCGCGCTGCCGGCCGCGCTGGCGACCGCCTGCAGCGAGGTCGGCGTGCGGCGCCTGCTGCACATGAGCGCGCTCGGCGCCGATTCGCACGGCGCGAGCATGTACCAGCGCTCGAAGGGCGACGGCGAAGCCGCGCTGCATGCGGTCGCGGCCACCGATTCGCTCGCGCTGACGATCTTCCGTCCGTCGGTCGTGTTCGGCCCCGGCGACGCATTCCTCAACACGTTCGCGAACCTGCAGCGCACGGTACCCGTGCTGCCGCTCGCGATGCCCGACGCGCGCTTCCAGCCGGTGTTCGTCGGCGACGTCGTGCGCGCGTTCGTCAACACGCTCGATCTCGTCGGCGCGCACGGCAAGACCTACGAACTCGGCGGCCCGACCGTCTACACGCTCGAGCAACTGGTGCGCTACTGCGGCACGCTGGTCGGCCGGCAGGCACGCATCGTGCGGCTGCCCGACGTGCTTGCGCGGCTGCAGGCGAGCGTGTTCGAATGCCTGCCGGGCGAGCCGGTGCTCACGCGCGACAATCTCGCGACGATGTCGGTGCCGAACGTGCTGTCGGGGCCGCTCGCGCCGGAACTCGGGCTCTCGCCCGCGAGTCTCGAAAGCATTGCGCCCGCGTATCTCGGCGAAGCGACGACGCGCTCGCGGTTCGACTGGTTCCGCTCGCGTCGCTAATACCCGCGGGGTGCCGCCGGTCGGCGCCTTTCTTTTCCTTTTTCGCATTTTCCGGAACCCCGTCATGAAGCTCGTCATTGGAGACAAGAACTACTCGTCGTGGTCGATGCGGCCGTGGCTGCTGCTCGCGCATTTCGGCATCCCGTTCGACGAGATCGTGGTCGAGCTGCGTCGCGACGACACGGCCGCGCGCATCCGCGAATACTCGCCGACCGGCAAGGTGCCGTGCCTCGTCGACGATCACGGCTTGGCGATCTGGGATTCGCTCGCGATCGCCGAGACGCTCGCCGAGCGCTATCCGCAATTCCCGATGTGGCCGGCCGACCCGCTCTCGCGCGCGCATGCGCGCTGCGTGTCCGCCGAAATGCATTCGGGCTTCGCGGCGCTGCGCACGCAGATGGGCATGAGCATCCGCGCGTCGATGCCGGGGCGCGGCGCGACGCCCGATGCGCTCGCCGACGTCGCGCGCATCGACGCGCTGTGGAGCGAATGCATCGAGGCGTCGGGCGGGCCGTTCCTGTTCGGCGAATTCGGGATCGCCGATGCGATGTATGCGCCGGTCGTGATGCGCTTCAACACGTATGCGCCGGCGCTGTCGCCGGAGGCGGCCGGCTATGCGGCGCGGGTGACCGCGCTGCCGGCCGTGCAGCGGTGGATCGATGCCGCGCGCCGTGAAACCAACGTGATCGCCGAATACGAGCCGCAGCCATGAACATCTACGCAGTAGGCGGCGCGATCCGCGACGAATTGCTCGGCGTGCCGGTGCAGGACCGCGACTACGTGGTGGTCGGCGCGACGCCCGAGCAGATGACCGCGCAGGGCTTCCGGCCGGTCGGCAAGGATTTCCCGGTGTTCCTGCATCCGCAGACGCAGGAGGAGTACGCGCTGGCGCGCACCGAGCGCAAGACGGCGGCCGGCTATCACGGCTTCCAGTTCCACTACGCGCCGGACGTGACGCTCGACGAGGATCTCGCGCGGCGCGACCTGACGATCAACGCGATGGCGCGCGAGGTGAGCCCGGAAGGCGCGCTGGTCGGCCCGGTGATCGATCCGTTCGACGGGCAGGCCGACCTGCGTGCGCGCGTGTTCCGGCACGTGAGCGACGCATTCGTCGAGGACCCGGTGCGAATCCTGCGCATCGCGCGCTTTGCCGCGCGGTTCGCGGATTTCACGGTGGCGGACGAAACGCTCGCGCTGATGCGGCGGATGGTCGATGCGGGCGAGGTCGACGCGCTCGTGCCAGAACGCGTATGGCAGGAAATCGCGCGCGGGCTGATGGAAGCGAAGCCGTCGCGGATGTTCGCCGTGCTGCGCGACTGCGGCGCGCTCGCGCGCATCCTGCCCGAGGTCGACGCGCTGTGGGGCGTGCCGCAGCGCGCCGATTACCACCCGGAAGTCGATACCGGCGTGCACGTGATGATGGTCGTCGACTACGCGGCGAAGCAGGGCTATTCGCTGGCGGTGCGCTTCGCGGCGCTCACGCACGATCTCGGCAAGGGGACGACGCCCGCGGACGTGCTGCCGCGCCACGTCGGCCACGAAAGCCGCAGCGTCGAGCTGCTCAAGCCGTTGTGCGAGCGGCTGCGCGTGCCGAACGAATGCCGCGATCTCGCGCTGGTGGTCGCGCGCGAGCACGGCAACCTGCATCGCGTGATGGAGATGGGCGCGGCCGCGCTGGTGCGGCTGTTCGAGCGCAGCGACGCGCTGCGCAAGCCGGCGCGCTTCGCCGAGCTGCTGCAGGCGTGCGAATCGGATGCGCGCGGCCGACTCGGGCTCGATGCGCAGCCGTATCCGCAGGCCGAGCGGCTGCGCGTCGCGCTCGCGGCGGCGCGCAGTGTCGACGCCGGCGCGATCGCGCGCGGCATCGGCAACGATACGGAGAAGATCAAGGAAGCCGTGCATCGCGCGCGGGTCCAGGCCGTCGCGCAGGCGCTCGCGATCGGCGAGTAGTCGGCAAGGAGCAGGCAAGTAGCAGGCGCGGCCTGCGCGCCGGCCAGCCGTTACTGTTTCTTCTTGCGCGCCGGAGTCGCGGCCGCCGGGCGTTTGCCGGCGGCCGCGCGCGGCTTCGCCGCCGCCTTCTTTTCGGCTGCGCCGGCCCTGGACGGCCGTGCCGCGGCGGCGTCGCGGTCATCCCGCTTGGACGCCGGCGCGCGCCGGCTCACGCGCGGCTCGCCGGGCTTCGATTGCCTGATTTCCGTCGTCGCGGATACGAATTCCGCACCACTGTCGTCGAACAGCGGCAGCGTGCTGACGGTGATCAGCTCGGCCGGCCCGTCGCCGACATTGGCCACGCGATGCCGCTTGCGCGCGTCGAAGTGCAGCGAGTCGCCGGGCGTCAGCGGGTAATTCTTCTTGCCGACCGTGTAGCAGATGCGGCCCGCCAGCACGTACACGAATTCGTCGCCGCCGTGCGCGACCCATTCCGACCGGTAGCCTTCCATCATCTGCACCTTCAGTGCGTTGATCTGGCTGCCGTCGAACGTGGTGGACAGCCGCTCGTACCACTGCGACGCGGCGTCGAGCGCGTACGGCTTGCGGCTGCCCTCGTGCGAATCGGGCTGCGCCTGGCGCGGCTGCTCGATCAGCGTGCCGAGCGGCACGCCCAGCGCCTTCGCGACGTTGACGAGCGACGACAGCGAGATGCCCGTCAGATGGCGCTCGACCTGCGACAGGAACCCGACCGACAGGTTCGCTTCGGTCGCCACTTCCAGCAGCGTCTTCTTCGCTTCCCGGCGCAGGCGGCGAATGCGCTGGCCGATACGCATGAGGTCTGAATCCATGAATCTCTTTCGTGGCAACGAGTCGGGGCGCGGGCAATGGGGCCGTGCGGCCGCCCGGGGCGGCGAGGCCGGCGCATTGTACCGCGCAGCGTCGCGAGGGCGAATCGGCGTTGTGCCGGAATCCGCAGGCGGCACGCCGATTTTAGTCCTACGAAAATCTTGGCTTGACCTCGATTTCGACGTGCTCTAGATTCTGTCGCGCATCAAACAAAGTTAAGTGAGACAAAAATTTTACCGAAGGCCTGCCTCCCGGCCGGCGGCGCGGCCCGGCCGCGCGTGACCTGCGCCGCAACGACGTGCCGTGCCCGGCGCGCGATGCCGCGGCACGCCGCCGGCCGCTGACAACAATGAATAACGGGCATCCGATGATCGATCGACTGAAATACAGCTTCTCCGGCCTTCCCCCGTACGACGCGTCCGTCGCCGACACGCAGGCCGGCCTGTCGCGCCTGCTCGATGCCGCGCGACTCGATGCGGTGCTGATCACGTCGCAGGACGAATACGTGACCGAGTACCTGCCGCGCGGCAACAACCCGCGCTACGCGGTGTCGGGCTTCGACGGCTCGGCCGGCTGCGGAATCTTCCTGAGCGCGGCGACCGCGCAGGCGCTCGATCTGCCGCCGTTCGTGCTGTTCGTCGACGGCCGCTATCACTTCCAGGCCGACGAGCAGTGCGATCCGGCGCGCGTGCGCGTCGAGAAGCTCGGCATGAACGTGACGATCTGGCAGGCGATGGCCGACTGGCTGCTCGCGCACGCGAGCCGGCTCGCGCGGGTCGGCTACGACGCGCGGCGGATCAGCGTCGCGCAGCGCAACCGGCTGTTCGAGCAGACGCAGGCCGCGTCGCTCGACTGGACGAGCCTCGCCGAGCGCGAGATCGACCGGGCGATAGCGCTGCCGGGCTGGAACGTCGAGCGGCCGATCTTCGAGATCCCGGCAGCGATGACCGGCCTGAGCGTCGTGCAGAACCTCGACGCGCTGAACCGCCGGCTCGCCGCGCATACCGGCGCGGCCGACGGCAAGACGGCGTTCTTCACCTGCGCGTCGGACGATCTCGCGTATCTGCTGAACAGCCGCGGCTATCACATCCCGAATGCGTCGTCGCACCTCGGCTTCCTGTTCGCGGTCGGCGGGCGGGTGGCTTTGTTCCTCCCGGAAGGCTGCGACCGCTGCGAGGTCGCGCTCGATTCGTATCCGGCGCTGCAGGTGATCCGGCGCGACGTCGCGGCGCTCGAGCGCTTTCTCGCGCAGTTCGCCGTCGAGCACGTGTGCTACGGCTTCGAATCGGTGAACTGCGCGCTCGTCGACGCGGTGAAGCGGGTGTGGCCGCACGCGCGGCATGCCGATTTCAACCCGGTCGAGGCGATGCGGGCGAGCAAGACGCCGGCGGTGCTCGGCCAGTTCCGCGACGCGTTCGCGCGCAGCTGCGCGGCGATCGCCGAGACGATGCGTTGGGCCAAGACCGGCGAACCGGGCGTGCGCCACACCGAGTACGACCTCGCGCGCAGGATCAACGACGCGTACGGCGCACGTTCGGCGGTCGCGCTGTCGTTTCCGTCGATCGCGGCGAACGGCGCGAACAGCGCGTTCGCGCATTACACGGCGGCGAGCGCCGACGTCGAGCTGACCGAAGGCGAACTCGTGCTGCTCGACAGCGGCGCGTACTACGAAGCCGGCTTCGCGACGGACTGCACGCGCGTCGTGCTGCGCCGCACGCGGCCGGACACGGTCGCGCAGCCGTGGCAGCGCGAGATCTATACGGTCGCGCTGAAGGCCTGCATCAAGGGGCTCGTCACGCGCTTTCCGGCCACCGCGACGGGCGGCGACGTCGATGCGCTGGTGCGGCAGGTGTGCCGCGACCATGGCCACGATTTCGGCCACGGCACCGGGCACGGCGTCGGGATTCACGTGCACGAGGGCGGCGTGCGGTTCGCGCCGGGCGCGACGTACGGGCTGGTGCCGAATGCGGTGATTTCGGTCGAGCCGGGCATCTACCTGCCGGGCAAGGGCGGCGTGCGGATCGAGAACATCGTGATCGTGCGGGCGGACGACGCGCAGCCCGGCACCGTGACGTTCGAGAACATCGTGACGGTCGGCTACGACTGGGACCTGATCGATCTGGATCTGCTGGACAACGCCGAGCGTGCGTACCTGCGCGACTACGAGCGGCTGTGCGTGGAACGCGGTACGCAAGTCACCGCGTGTCCGCTGTTGTAACGAAGGGGAAGGCGGAAGCGCGGCCGCCGGTCGGCCGCGCGGCGCGCCGTCAGCCGGTCAGCGCGTGAGCGCCGACACGCGTCCGTCGGGGCCGTACACGCCGGCCGGCGCGGGCGCCGAGCGCAGCACCGCGAGCGCGCGCTCGTTGTAGTCCATCCGGATCCGGATCAGCATCCCGTTGTTCGCGTTGGCCTGGCGCGCGCGTTCGGCGGCCTGTTGCAGCAGTTGCCAGCGGCTCGCGAGGCGCGCGTCGCGCTCGGCCGCCTGGTCCATGCCTTTCTTGCCGGCCGGAAAGCCGAGCGCGGAAAGCTGCGTGTCGCGCGTGCGTTCGAGCTGCGCGAGCCGGTCGATCAATGCGCTTTTCTTCTCGACGATCCCGGGCAGCATCTCGAGCGGCTCGGCCGTCGTCAGCGCCTTTTCCTCGTAGACGAGCAGGGACGCGAACGCTTCGACCGTCGCGTGTTCGTCGTTGACCGTGGCCAGCAGCTCTTCTCTCATCGCGTCATGCTCGTCACGCCGGTGCGCGGGATGGCCGCACGCCGGCAAACCGGGTGAACCGGCCACGAGGCCGGGATTAGCTGCCCTGCGGGCGCTGCTGCTGCAGCAGTTCGCGGGCGGTGTTCAATACGCCGTCGGCAATCTTGTTCGCGTCGATCGTCAGCGTGCCGTTGTTCAGCGCGTCCTTGATCGACTGGACCAGGCCCGTGTCGATATCGGCGTCGCCCGACGCGGAGACCGAACGCAACTGGCCGGACAGACCCGACAGGTTTACGGTCGTGTCGCCGCCGCTCGATCCTGCATCGGCTGCCTGCGCGGACGACTGGGCCGTGCCGGACGGCGCACGGGCCGCGCCGTTGCCGGTCGGCGCGAGGGGGCTCGGTTTCGGAGTGGAATCGATCTTCACGATGGGTTTCCTGTACGGTTTGACCCAGATAACGGCCGGGTCGGCCCGAACTTTAGCATCGCGAGCCCGAAATGCTCCGAATAAACAATTCTTTACATTCTTGCGGCAGATCCGTCCCTACAGCGGAATTTCCACGGTGCCGGCGTCCTTGACGATCGCCGTGACGATCTGCCCGGCCGCCATCCGCACCCGTACCGACTGGCCCGGCGCCGCATTCGCGAGCACGCTGCCTTCGGCCGAAATCGTGAAGCCGGGGCCGGCCGCGACGACCCGTACCGTCTGGCCGGCCGACACCGACGCCGCGCTCTTCAGCATGTCCTGCCGCAGCGGCAGCCCGGCCGAGATGCGCGCGAGCGCGGTTGCGCCGATCGCCTGCGCCGGATCGGTGATCACCGCGAGCGGCATGACCGTCAGGTCGCCGTCGCGTGCGACCAGGTCGGCCGCGGAGAGCGGCTCGCCGGGCGCGATCTGGCGCGCGGCGACGTAATAGGTGGCCTGCACGGCGACCTTCGCCTGCAGGTAGACGGTCCACGGCCGCTCGCCGGCGCAGCGCACGCCGACCGTCGTGCGGCCCCACAGGCGCGCGCCGGTCGGCAGGAACGGTTCGAGCGTCGTGCACGCGGCGAGCCCGCGCGGAAAGGCGGTCGTGACCGTCGCGGTGGTCTTGCCGGGCAGGCCGGCGATCTGCTGCTGCAGGAACGCGAGCGCCGCGCGCCGGATCGTTTCGGGGTCTTGCTGGCCGGGCGGCGTCGCGGGCTGGGCC
>NZ_BCPO01000088.1:0-47118 GCF_016586105.1 Burkholderia sp. E168m15 | reverse complement strand
GGTTGCGCCGCGTAGTCGCTGCCGGTCGCGGCGCTCGCCCCGCCAACCGCGCGCTGCAGGCCTGAGGCCGAAGCCGAAGCGACGCCCGCATTCCCGCCGAACTGCCCGCCGCTCGCCGCATTGGCGTGCGCGAGCGCGGTTTCGGCCGTCTCGCCGCGTCCGGGAATCACGATCATCCCGTCGTCCGCATGGGCGGCAGGCGCGGCGATCCACAGCGCCGCGGCGAGCGCGAACGCGCGCCGGACGTGCGTGAGCCGCCCGTTCCTGTCGCGAAGTGCGTCGCCCGTCATCGCCGTGTCCTCGATCCGTTGATCCGCTTCGCATTCTAGGGAGCCGGGGCGTCGCGCAAACGATGAATAGAGGGGGCCTTTGCCGCGTTATTCGTCCGATTGCCGGTTGCGTCCCGCGCCTACCATCGCTGTCATGGAAAAAAGCCTCTCGGGTCGCCATCCGGTGCGAGGGGCGTGCAGCGCTTCATACGGAGAGACGCACACATGCTGGACAAACTCGATGCGGAATTCGCGTTCGGCCGACAGGCGCTCGACGTGCGCGCCTACCGGCAGGAACTGCTGTCGTCGAACATCGCGAACGCCGACACGCCCGGCTACCAGGCCCGCGACGTCGATTTCGCGTCGACGCTCGCGCGCTCGCTGAAGCAGACGAGCGGCGGCCTGGCGCCGAGCAACGCCGCGCAACTGCCGATGACGCAGCCGGCCGGCGTGACGAGCGGCATGTCGATGGTGTCGACGGCGGCGGGCCACATGGCCGGCACCGCGAAGCTGATCCCGACCGGCGGCCCGGCGGACGACTACGGCCGCGCGCAATACCGGATGCCGCTGCAGCCGTCGCTCGACGGCAACACGGTCGATCTCGACGTCGAGCGCGTGCAGTTCGCGAACAACGCGCTGCACTACGAAACCGGGATGACCGTGATGACCCAGCAGATCAAGGCGATGATCGCCGCGATCACGACGAACTCGTAACGAACTCGTAAGCGCCGCTTCCGAATCCGGACTCGAACACAAGGAGCCTCCATGCCTTCGTTGATGAACATCTTCGGCGTCGCCGGTTCGGCGCTGTCCGCGCAATCGCAGCGCCTGAACGTCACCGCGTCGAACCTCGCGAACGCCGACAGCGCGACCGGCCCCGACGGCAAGCCGTACAAGGCCAAGCAGGTCGTGTTCGCGACCGACCCGCTGGGCGGCGCACGTACCGCGTCCGGCCAGGGCGTGGGCGGCGTGCGCGTGACCAAGGTGATGGACGACCCGTCGCCGATGAAATCGACCTACGACCCGGCGAACCCGGCCGCCGACGCGAACGGCTACGTACAGATGCCGAACGTCGACCCGGTACAGGAGATGGTGAACATGATCTCGGCATCGCGCTCGTACCAGGCCAACGTCGAGACGCTGAACACCGCGAAGACGCTGATGCTCAAGACGCTGACGATCGGCTCGTAAGCCGCGCGCCGCCGACCTGACCGACCCGACACCGACAGTTCCGACAGAAGGCCAACAGGATGACTTCCTCCAACACGACGATCGGCAGCAACGGCACCAGCGTGTCGACGCTGCCGACCGACACGATGAACACCAACAACGTGTCGTCGACCAACGGCACGTCGGCGAGCGACCTGCAGGCGACGTTCCTGAAACTGCTCGTCACGCAGCTGCAGAACCAGGACCCGACCAGCCCGGTGGACAGCTCGCAGATGACGTCGCAGCTCGCGCAGATCAACACGGTGAGCGGCATCGCGCAACTGAACACGTCGCTCACGTCGCTGTCGACGCAGCTCGCGGCTGGCCAGCAGACGCAGGCCGCGCTGCTGATCGGCACGAACGTGCTCGCGCCGGGCAACTCGGTCGCGGTGAAGAGCGGCGCGGCGTCGCCGTTCGGCGTGTCGCTCGCGAGCTCGGTGTCGAACCTGACGATCACCGTGAAGAACTCGGCGGGCGCCGTCGTGAACACGATCAACGCGGGCGCGCAGTCGGCCGGCACCGTGCCGTTCAACTGGACCCCGACCGACGCGGCCGGCAACGCGCTGCCGGACGGCACGTATACGGTCAGCGCGTCGTACACCAACAGCGCCGGCACGCCGCAGGCGGCCACGACGCTCGCGGCCGCGCAGGTGCAGAGCGTGGTCAAGCAGGCGGACGGCACCGCGGGGCTCGTGCTGTCGAACGGCACGACGGTGGGGCTCACCCAGGTTGCGTCGATCTTCCCGAACACGAAGTCGTCCTCGTCCGGCGACACCACCACCAACTGATCGAGCTTTCCTGTAACGGAGAACGAAATGGGTTATCAACAGGGTCTGAGCGGCCTCTCGGGCGCATCGAACGCGCTCGACGTGATCGGCAACAACATCGCGAACGCGAACACGGTCGGCTTCAAGTCGAGCACCGCGCAGTTCGCCGACATGTACGCGAACTCGGTCGCGACGTCGGTCAACACGCAGATCGGCATCGGCACGACGCTGAACTCGGTGCAGCAGCAGTTCGGCCAGGGCACGATCAACACGACGAACTCGTCGCTCGACGTCGCGATCAACGGCAATGGTTTCTTCCAGATGTCGAACAACGGCGTGACGACGTACTCGCGCGACGGCACGTTCCAGCGCGACAAGAACGGCTACATCGTCAACGCGCAGGGCATGAACCTGATGGGTTACATGGCCGACAAGAACGGCGTGCTCAACACCGCGCAGACCGTGCCGCTGCAGGCGCCGACCACCAACATCGCGCCGACCGCGACGACCAAGATCACCGGCCAGTTCAACCTGAACTCGCAGGACACGGTGCCGGCCAAGACGCCGTTCAACGCGGCCGACACCACGACGTACAACTACTCGACGTCGATCCAGGTGTACGACTCGCTCGGCGGTTCGCAGGCGGTCAACATGTACTTCGTGAAGTCGGCGGCCGGCACGTGGGAAGCGTACGCGGGCGTGCAGGGCGGCGCGACGAACGATCTCGGCACGATCACGTTCGATACGTCGGGCGCGATCAAGAGCACGACGACGGGCACGCCGGCCACGCCGACCGCGTCGCTCGGCCAGTTCCAGTTCACCGTGCCGAACACCGACGGCTCGGCGACGCCGCAGAATCTCACGCTCGACCTGACCGGCACGACGCAGTACGGCGGCAAGGACGGCGTGAACAACCTCGCGCAGGACGGCTACGCGAGCGGCACGCTCACCACCTATTCGATCGGCACCGACGGCAAGCTGACCGGCAACTACTCGAACGGGCAGACCGCCGTGCTCGGCCAGATCGCGCTCGCGAACTTCAACAACCCGAACGGGCTGGTGAACCTCGGCGGCAACCAGTATGCGGAATCGGCCGCATCGGGCGTGCCGCAGGTGTCGGCCCCGGGCAGCACGAACCACGGCACGCTGCAGGGCAGCGCGCTCGAGAACTCGAACGTCGACCTGACGTCGCAGCTCGTCAACCTGATCACCGCGCAGCGCAACTACCAGGCGAACGCGCAGACGATCAAGACGCAGCAGACCGTCGACCAGACGCTCATCAACCTGTAAGCGCGGATAACCGGCAGCCATGGACCGACTGATCTATACGGCGATGACGGGCGCGTCGCAGTCGCTCGACCAGCAGGCGATCGTCGCGAACAACCTCGCGAACGCGTCGACGACCGGCTTTCGCGCGCAGCTCGCGACGTATCGCGCGGTGCCGATGAATTTCGGCGACGGCAGCAACATCGACCCGACGACGACGCGCACCTACGTGCTCGCGTCGACGCCCGGCGCCGATTACGCGCCGGGTCCGATCACGCGCACCGGCAATCCGCTGGACGTCGCCGTGCAGGGCCCGGGCTGGCTGTCGGTGCAGACGGCCGACGGCAGCGAGGCGTACACGCGCGCCGGCAACCTGCACGTCGACGAGAACGGCCAGCTCGTCAACGCGAGCAACCTGCCGGTGATCGGCAACGGCGGCCCGATCTCGGTGCCGCCGAACGCGGAAGTGACGATCGGCAAGGACGGCACGGTGTCCGCGCTGATGCCGGGCGACCCGCCGACCGCGGTCGCGATCGTCGACCAGATGAAGCTCGTCAATCCCGATGCGGCCACGCTCACGCGCGGCAACGACGGGTTGTTCCGCACCGCCGACGGCAATCCGGCCGACGTCGACCCGAACGTGGTCGTCACGCCGAATTCGCTCGAAGGCAGCAACGTGAACCCGGTGACCGCGATGGTCGCGATGATCGACAACGCGCGCGCATTCCAGCTGCAGTCGAAGCTGATCCAGACGGCCGACCAGAACGAGCAGACGGCGAACCAGTTGCTCAACTTCAGCTGAGCGCCCGCGCCAGCTTACGCAGGAGAATCGACAAATGAATCGTTCGCTCTACATCGCCGCCACCGGCATGAATGCGCAGCAGGCGCAGATGGACGTGATTTCGAACAACCTCGCGAACACCAGCACGAACGGCTTCAAGGCGTCGCGCGCGGTGTTCGAGGATCTGCTGTACCAGACCATCCGCCAGCCCGGCGCGAACTCGACGCAGCAGACCGAGCTGCCGTCGGGCCTGCAGCTCGGCACCGGCGTGCAGCAGGTCGCGACCGAGCGCCTGTACACGCAGGGCGGCCTCACGCAGACCGGCAACTCGAAGGACGTCGCGATCAACGGCGCGGGCTTCTTCCAGGTGCTGATGCCGGACGGCACCAACGCGTACACCCGCGACGGCTCGTTCCAGACCAACGCGCAGGGCCAGCTCGTCACGTCGAGCGGCTACCAGGTGCTGCCGGCGATCACCGTGCCGCAGAACGCGCAGTCGCTGACGATCGGCAAGGACGGCGTCGTGTCGGTCACGCAGCCGGGTTCGAGCAACGCGGTGCAGATCGGCTCGCTGCAGATCGCGACCTTCATCAACCCGACCGGCCTCGAGGCGAAGGGCGAGAACCTGTTCGCGGAAACGACGTCGTCGGGCGCGCCGAACGTGTCGCAGCCGGGGCTGAACGGCGCGGGCGTGCTCAACCAGGGCTACGTCGAGGCGTCGAACGTGAACGTCGTGCAGGAACTCGTCAACATGATCCAGACGCAGCGTGCCTACGAGATCAACAGCAAGGCCGTGACGACGTCCGACCAGATGCTGCAGACCGTCACGCAGATGAAGAGCTAACCGGAACGTCCCGTCGCAGCCATGAAGCAGGTTCGCCTTTCCTCGTCAGCCACCGTCCGCGCCGCCTGCGCGGTCGCGGTGGCGGCGCTCGCCGGTTGCGCGCAGATTCCGCGCGATCCGATCATCCAGCAGCCGATGACGGCGCAGCCGCCGATGCCGATGTCGATGCAGGCGCCCGGCTCGATCTACAACCCCGGCTACGCGGGGCGGCCGCTGTTCGAGGATCAGCGCCCGCGCAACATCGGCGACATCCTGACGATCATGATCGCGGAGAACATCAACGCGACCAAGTCGTCGGGCGCGAACACGAACCGGCAGGGCAACACCGACTTCAACGTGCCGACCGCCGGCTTCCTCGGCGGGCTGTTCGCGAAGGCGAACCTGTCGGCGACCGGCGCGAACAAGTTCGCGGCCACCGGCGGCGCGAGCGCGGCGAACACGTTCAACGGCACGATCACGGTGACCGTCACCAACGTGCTGCCGAACGGCAACCTCGTGGTCAGCGGCGAGAAGCAGATGCTGATCAATCAGGGCAACGAATTCGTGCGTTTCTCGGGGGTCGTCAATCCGAACACGATCTCGGGTGCGAACTCGGTTTACTCGACGCAGGTCGCCGACGCGAAGATCGAATACTCGTCGAAGGGCTACATCAACGAAGCCGAGACGATGGGCTGGCTGCAGCGCTTCTTCCTCAACATCGCGCCGTGGTGATGACGATGCAGCTGCCTCTTTTCCGTCGCCTGTCGTTTCGTGCACTCGCCGTCGCGCGGTTTGCCGCCTTCGTGATGGCCGCCTGCGTGCTCGGCGCCGCGCCCGCGCACGCGGAACGCCTGAAGGATCTCGCGCAGATCCAGGGCGTGCGCGACAACCCGCTGATCGGCTATGGCCTCGTCGTCGGTCTCGACGGCACGGGCGACCAGACGATGCAGACGCCGTTCACTACGCAGACGCTCGCGAACATGCTCGCGAACCTCGGCATCTCGATCAACAACGGTTCGGCCAACGGCGGCCCGTCGTCGCTGAACAACATGCAGCTGAAGAACGTCGCGGCCGTGATGGTGACGGCCACGCTGCCGCCGTTCGCGCGGCCGGGCGAGGCGCTCGACGTGACCGTGTCGTCGCTCGGCAACGCGAAGAGCCTGCGCGGCGGCACGCTGCTGCTCACGCCGCTGAAGGGCGCGGACGGGCAGGTGTACGCGCTCGCGCAGGGCAACATGGCCGTCGGCGGCGCGGGCGCCAGCGCGAACGGCAGCCGCGTGCAGGTGAACCAGCTCGCGGCCGGCCGGATCGTCGGCGGCGCGATCGTCGAGCGCGCGGTGCCGAACGCGATCGCGCAGATGAACGGCGTGCTGCAACTGCAACTGAACGACATGGACTACGGCACCGCGCAGCGCATCGTGTCCGCGGTCAACTCGAGTTTCGGCCCGGGCACCGCGACGGCGCTCGACGGCCGCACGATCCAGCTCGCGGCGCCGGCCGATTCGGCGCAGCAGGTCGCGTTCATGGCGCGGCTGCAGAACCTCGACGTGAGCCCGGACAAGGCCGCCGCGAAGGTGATCCTGAACGCGCGCACCGGCTCGATCGTGATGAACCAGATGGTCACGCTGCAGAGCTGCGCGGTCGCGCACGGCAACCTGTCGGTCGTCGTCAACACGCAGCCGGTGGTGTCGCAGCCGGGGCCGTTCTCGAACGGGCAGACGGTGGTCGCGCAGCAGTCGCAGATCCAGTTGAAGCAGGACAACGGCGCGCTGAAGATGGTGACGGCCGGCGCGAATCTCGCCGACGTCGTGAAGGCGCTGAACACGCTCGGCGCGACGCCCGCGGACCTGATGTCGATCCTGCAGGCGATGAAGGCGGCCGGCGCGCTGCGCGCCGACCTCGAGGTGATCTAAATGGCAGCCACGCTCCCCAACGCAAACGACCTCACGCAGCGCTTCGCGCTCGACGTGCAGGGTTTCGACGCGCTGCGCGCGCAGGCGAAGCAGTCGCCGCAGGCCGGCGCGAAGGCGGTGGCCGGCCAGTTCGACGCGATGTTCACGCAGATGATGCTCAAGAGCATGCGCGACGCGTCGCCCGACGGCGGGCTGTTCGATTCGCATACGTCGAAGATGTACACGTCGATGCTTGACCAGCAGCTCGCGCAGCAGATGTCGACGCGCGGGATCGGCGTCGCCGACGCGCTGATGAAGCAGTTGCTGCGCAATGCGGGCGCCGGCGCGGGCAGCGATACGGCGGCGGATGTGGGCGCGGGCGGCATGGGCGCCGGCGGCCTCGGCACGGCCGGCAACGAAGGCAGCCTCGCCGCGATGAACGCGATGGCGAAGGCCTATGCGAACGCGGCGAACAACGGCGGGCTCGCCGGTGCGCGCGGCTATTCGGCCGGCAGCGCGCTGACGCCGCCGGTCAAGGGCGCGAGCGGCGTGCAGGACGCGGACGCGTTCGTCGACCGGCTCGCGGCCCCCGCGCAGGCGGCCAGCGCGACGACCGGCATCCCGGCGCGCTTCATCGTCGGCCAGGCCGCGCTCGAATCGGGCTGGGGCAAGCGCGAGATCCGCGCGGCGGACGGCTCGACCAGCTACAACGTGTTCGGCATCAAGGCGAACAAGGGCTGGACCGGCCGCACCGTGTCGGCGCTGACCACCGAATACGTGAACGGCACGCCGCGCCGCGTGGTCGCGAAGTTCCGCGCGTACGACTCGTACGAGCACGCGATGACCGATTACGCGAACCTGCTGAAGAACAACCCGCGCTACGCGGGCGTGCTGAGCGCGAGCCGCAGCGTCGAGGGCTTCGCGCACGGCATGCAGAAGGCCGGTTACGCAACCGACCCGAATTACGCGAAGAAGCTGATCTCGATCATGCAGCAGATCGGCTGACGGGCCCGCCCGCCACCGGTTCGCCCCCCCCTTCGGACCGCGCCCGGCACCTTGCCGCGCGCGGTTTCAACGTTTGCGCGAAATAAATCGCCGTTTCGATCTAAACTTTCGGTCAGCACTGCCGCTAAGTGTGAGAGACCTGCGACCGGGCCCCCGTTCTGGCCCGGTTTTATTGCGCACCGGTTGCCCCGGGCGCCCATGACAAGAAAGACCGGCTAGCCATGAATATCGAAACGTCGACGGACCCCAGCCTGGATGCAGGCCACTCCGGGCCCGACTATGCCCGCCGCAATCCGCTGGAAATCGGCGTGCAGCTGCGCAACCTGGTGAATCGCGGCGATTTCCTGACCGTGCAGTACCCTGGCGGCCAGCTCGTCACGCGTCTGCTCGAGGTCGACGTCGGCGCGCGGACGTTCACGTTCGACTGGGGCGCGCTGTCCGAGCAGAACGCCGGCATCCTCGGCGCGTCGCACTGCACGTTCGCGGCTTCGCCGGAAGGCGTGCGCGTCGAATTCACCACGGGCACGCCGCGCGAGACGCGCTACGAGGGGCTGCCCGCGTTCGTCGCCGATTTCCCCGACGTGCTGGTCTGCATCCAGCGCCGCGAATATTTCCGCGTGGACGCGCCGATCGTCGATCCGTTCCTGTGCCGCGGCAAGCTGCCGGACGGCGAGAGCTTCCTGTTCGAGGTGCACAACCTGTCGCTCGGCGGCGTGGGGCTGCGCACGGCCGACGAGCGCGTCGAGGCGCTCGAGGTCGGCACGCTGCTGCCGGACGTCGAGCTCGAGCTGACCGGCCACGGCAAGCTGTCGCTCGACCTGCAGCTGGTGTCGCAACGTTCGACGCAGATGCCGAACGGGTCGCGCCGCTACCAGCTCGGCTTCCGCTACATGTCGCTGCCGGGCAGCGCGGAGAATACGCTGCAGCGGCTGATCACCCAGCTCGAAATGAAGCGCCGCTCGCTCGCGCGGGCCTGACGCGCACCCGGCGCGGGCCCCGTCCGGGCCGCCCGCGCAGCGCCGCCGGCGCTCCTCGCCGGCCGCTTCGAACGGCGACGCACACCCGTGCGCCGCGCGTGCATTTTTTCCTCAATTTTTTCGATCCGCGGCCGTTATACCGGGAGTCACGCAACCCGGCGGCCGCAGCGCGGCCGGCTCATCAGGATCGCGCATGTCCAACTCACTCATGAACCTCGGTGTCAGCGGCCTGAATGCCGCGCTCTGGGGCCTCACGACGACCGGCCAGAACATCAGCAACGCGGCGACGCCCGGCTATTCGGTCGAACGCCCCGTCTATGCCGAGGCAAGCGGGCAGTACACCAGCAGCGGCTACATGCCGCAGGGCGTGAACACCGTCACCGTGCAGCGGCAGTACAGCCAGTACCTGAGCGACCAGCTGAACGGCGCGCAGACGCAGGGCGGCGCGCTGTCGACGTGGTACTCGCTCGTCACGCAGCTGAACAACTACATCGGCAGCCCGACGGCCGGCATCTCGACCGCGATCACGAGCTACTTCACCGGGATGCAGAACGTCGCGAACAGCGCGTCCGATTCGTCGGTGCGGCAAACCGCGATGAGCAATGCGCAGACGCTCGCGAACCAGATCACGGCGGCCGGCCAGCAGTACGACGCGCTGCGCCAGAGCGTGAACACGCAGCTCACCAGCACCGTCACGCAGATCAACGCGTACACCGCGCAGATCGCGCAACTGAACCAGCAGATCGCGTCGGCGAGCAGCCAGGGCCAGCCGCCGAACCAGCTGATGGACCAGCGCGACCTCGCGGTGTCGAACCTGTCGAATCTCGCGGGCGTGCAGGTGGTGCGCAACAGCGACGGCTACAGCGTGTTCATGTCGGGCGGCACGCCGCTCGTCGTCGCGGACAAGAGCTATCAGCTCGCGACCGTCACGTCGCCGTCCGATCCGAGCGAGCTGACCGTCGTGTCGCAAGGCATCGCCGGCGCGAACCCGCAGGGGCCGAACCAGTTCCTGTCCGACGCGTCGCTGTCGGGCGGCACGCTGGGCGGCCTGCTCGCGTTCCGCAGCCAGACGCTTGATCCGGCCGAAGCGCAGCTCGGCGCGATCGCGACCAGCTTCGCCGCGCAGGTCAACGCGCAGAACGCGCTCGGCATCGACCTGTCGGGCAAGGTCGGCGGCAACCTGTTTTCGACCGGCGCGCCGATCACCTACGCGAACCAGGGCAATACCGGCAACGCGGCGCTGTCCGTGTCGTTCGTGAACGCCGCGCAGCCGACCACCAGCGACTACACGCTCGCGTACGACGGCACGAACTACACGCTGACCGACCGTGCGACCGGCACGGTGGTCGGTACGTCGACGTCGATGCCGGCCTCGATCGGCGGGCTGAACTTCTCGTTCTCGTCCGGCTCGATGAGCGCCGGCGACAAGTTCACCGTGCAGCCGACGCGCGGCGCGCTGAACGGCTTCGGCCTCGCGACGTCGAACGGCTCCGCGATCGCGGCGGCCGCGCCGTACGTGCCGTCGGCCACGACGACCAACACCGGCAACGGCACGATCGGCGGGCTGTCGGTCACGAGCGCGACGGCCGCGGCCAACGCGCACAACTACACGATCACGATGGGCGGCACCACGGCCGCGCCGACCTACACGGTCACCGACAACACGGCCGTGCCGCCGACGACCAGCGCCGCGCAGCCGTACCAGTCCGGCTCGCCGATCACGCTGACGGCGGGCGTCACGGTGACGGTGTCGGGCACGCCGGCGGTGGGCGACACGTTCAAGGTCGCGCCGAACACGGGCGGCACGAACGACGGCAGCAACGCGCTCGCGCTGTCGAAGCTCGTCAACTCGAAGTCATTCGGCAACGGCTCGGCCACGCTGACGGGCGCGTACGCGAACTACGTGAACGGCATCGGCAACACGGCGAGCCAGCTGAAATCGTCGAGCGCCGCGCAGACCGCGCTGGTCGGCCAGATCACGCAGGCGCAGCAGTCGGTGTCGGGCGTGAACCAGAACGAGGAAGCGGCCAACCTGATGCAGTACCAGCAGCTCTACCAGGCGAACGCGAAGGTGATCCAGACCGCGTCGACGCTGTTCCAGACCGTGCTCGGCCTGTTCAACTGATTTCGGGGATCGAAGCGATGCGGATTTCCACTGCGCAGTTCTACCAGATGAACGTCGCCCAGATGAGCGACCAGCAGGCGCAGCTCTCGCAGCTGTACCAGCAGATCTCGAGCGGCGTGAGCCTCGCGACGCCGGCCGACAACCCGCTCGGCGCGGCGCAGGCCGTGCAGCTGTCGATGACGTCGGCGACGCTGTCGCAGTACGCGTCGAACCAGAACGCCGCGCTGTCGTCGCTGCAGAAGGAAGACCAGACGCTCATCAGCGTCAACAACCTGCTCAACAGCATTCACACCGTCGTGATCCAGGCCGGCGACGGCTCGCTGTCGGACAGCGATCGTTCGGCGTTGTCGACGCAGTTGCAGGGCTATCGCGACCAGTTGATGACGCTCGCGAATTCGACGGACGGCTCGGGCAATTACCTGTTCGCGGGCTTCCAGTCGGCCACCGCGCCGTTCTCGAACGCGCCGGGCGGCGGCGTGACCTACAGCGGCGACACCGGCTCGCGCCAGGTGCAGATCGCCGACACGCGCTCGATCGCGCAGGGCGACAACGGCGCGAACGTGTTCCTGTCGGTGCCGATGCTCGGCAGCCAGCCGGTGCCGCTCGCCGGCGCGGCCAACACCGGCACGGGCACGATCGGCGGCGTGACGATCACGAGCCCGTCGGCCGCGTCCAACGCGCACCAGTTCACGATCGCGTTCGGCGGCACGGCCGCCGCGCCGACCTACACGGTGACCGACAACACCGTCGTGCCGCCGACCACGACGACCGCGCAACCGTATTCGGACGGCGCCGGGATCGCGCTCGGCAACGGCCTGTCGGTGCCCGTGTCGGGCAAGCCGGCGCCGGGCGACACGTTCACGGTCACGCCCGCGCCGCAGGCCGGCACCGACGTGTTCGCGGCGCTCGACACGATGATCGCCGCGCTGAAGGTGCCGATCAGCAGCAACACGACCGCCGCGACCGCGCTCGCGAACGCGATGACCACCGGCACGACCAAGCTGAACAACATGATGACGAACGTCCTCACGGTGCAGGCGTCGGTCGGCGGCCGCGAGCAGGAAATCAAGGCGATGCAGGCCGTGAACCAGACCAACACGCTGCAGGTCAGCAGCGACCTGGCCGACCTGACGAGCACCAACATGGTCGCGACGATCAGCCAGTTCCTGCAGATGCAGAACGCGCTGACGGGGTCGCAGAAGGCCTACGCGCAGTTGCAGAACCTGTCGCTGTTCCAGTACATCAATCCGTGATGCACGACGCGCCGGCGGCGAGGTGAGCGCACGCTTACTTCGCTGTCGGCGCCCGCCGCCGCCCGTGCATCGTGCGCGGACGGGCGCTTCACCGGGCCGCGCGGTCGCGCACCGGTTCTCTCATGCGGGCTGCCGCTTCCTCGTTTGGCCGGCCGCGCATACCGGCTCGCTTGCCAGCCCCCATTCCGCTCCGTAAACTCGCGCCAGATTCCAGACCGGCGCATCCCTGGCAGCCGGCGACCGACGACCGACAGGAGCGCTTTCCCCATGTCCGATTCCTACTTCCCGCGCTGGCGGGTCCAGCCGACCGGCGCGGCCTCGCGCGTGGTCGGCCCCGACGAGCGCCTCGCGTGGCCGCAGATGATCGCGATGGGTGTGCAGCACGTCGTCGCGATGTTCGGTTCGACCGTGCTCGCGCCGCTGCTGATGGGCTTCGACCCGAACCTGTGCATCTTCATGTCGGGCATCGGCACGCTGCTGTTCTTCGTGCTGGTCGGCGGCCGCGTGCCGAGCTACCTCGGCTCGAGCTTCGCGTTCATCGGTCTGGTGATCGCGGTGACGGGCTACGGCGGCAGCGGCCCGAACCCGAACATTCCGGTCGCGCTCGGCGGGATCGTCGCGTGCGGCGTCGTGTACGTCGCGCTCGGCGCGCTGGTGCAGGCGATCGGCACGCGCTGGATCGAGACGCTGATGCCGCCCGTCGTGACCGGCGCGGTGGTCGCGGTGATCGGGCTGAACCTCGCGCCGATCGCGGTCAAGGGCGTGTCGGGCTCGACCTTCGAATCGGTGATGGCGCTCGTCACGGTGCTGTGCGTCGGCGGTGTCGCGGTGTTCGCGCGCGGAATGATGCAGCGCCTCTTGATCCTCGTCGGGCTCGTGATCGCGTACGTGATCTACGCGATCGCGACCAACGGAATGGGCCTCGGCAAGCCGATCGATTTCGCGATCGTCGCGCAGGCCGCGTGGTTCGGCGTGCCGAGCTTTCGCGCGCCGGTGTTCGATCCGCACGCGATGCTGATGCTCGCGCCGATCGCGGTGATCCTCGTTGCGGAGAACCTCGGCCACATCAAGGCCGTCAGCGCGATGACGGGCACCAACCTCGACCGCTACGTCGGCCGCGCGTTCATCGGCGACGGGCTCGCGACGATCGTCTCGGGCAGCGTCGGCGGCACGGGCGTGACCACCTACGCGGAGAACATCGGCGTGATGGCCGTCACGCGGATCTATTCGACGCTGGTGTTCGCGGTCGCCGCGCTGATCGCGATCGGGCTGGGCTTCTCGCCGAAGTTCGGCGCGGTGATCCAGACGATTCCGGGCCCGGTGCTCGGCGGCGTGTCGATCGTGGTGTTCGGGCTGATCGCGGTGACGGGCGCGCGGATCTGGGTCGTCAACAAGGTCGACTTCTCCGACAACCGCAACCTGATCGTCGCGGCCGTCACGCTGGTGCTCGGCGCCGGCGACTTCTCGCTGAAGATCGGCGGCTTCGGGCTCGGCGGGATCGGCACCGCGACGTTCGGCGCGATCATCCTGTACGCGATCCTGCGCAAGGAGAAGGAACCGGGGCCGGTGGTCTGATTCGGGCGCGGGCGGTGCAATGCCGCCCGTCGTTGTGCATACCGCCGTTGTGCTCACCTCACGCGCCGGTATTCGACTGCCCCTGCAGCCACGCGCAGAACTGCGCGACGAGCGGATCGTCGGCCGGCGCACCCGGCGCGATCCACCAGTAGCTGCGCGTCGCGATGCGCGGCCCGTCGAGCGGCATCACCAGGCGCCCGCTCGCGAGCTCGTCGTCGATCAGCGGCAGCGGGCCGAGCGCGACGCCGAGCCCGTCGACGGCCGCCTGCAGCGCCAGGTAGAAGTGATCGAACGACTGCCGCTTGCGCCCCTTCATCGTCACGCCGGCCGCCGCGAACCAGTCGCGCCAGCCTTCCGGCCGCGTATCCGAATGCAGCAGCACGTGCCGCGCGAGATCGTCCGCGCGCGTGATCGGCGCGCGCTTGAGCAGCGCCGGGCTGCACACCGGAATCACGCTTTCGTCGAGGAAGTGGCCGCTCGTGCAGTTCGGCCAGTGGCCGGGGCCGCGGCGGATCGCGACGTCGAAGCCGTTCAGCGTGTCGAGCGGCGCGTTCGACGTCGACAGCTTCAGCTCGACGTTCGGCACGTCGCGCTGGAACCGCGACAGGCGCGGCAGCAGCCATTTCATCGCGAAGGTCGGCAGCGCGTTGATGCGCAGCACGCGCGCCGCGCCGGTGTTGCGCAACTGTTCGGTGGCGTGCGCGATGCTGTCGAAGGCCGCGCGCACGGTGTCCAGGTAGCGGCGGCCTTCGTCGGTGAGCTTCACGCGCTTGCCGTAGCGGTGAAACACCGGCTTGCCGAGCCACGCCTCGAACCCGGCGATCTGCCGGCTGATGGCACCGTGAGTCACATGCAGCTCGTCGCCGGCGGCGCTGAAGCTTTCATGTCGTGCCGCGGCTTCAAAGGCCCGAAGCGCGGAAAAGGGCGGGAGATCGCGTGCCATGCTTGTGATTCTAGATCACAAGGGCGCGCCGATAAAATCGTTTTGCCGGAATCCTGAACGGCGGTAACCTCGCTTCACCGTTTGATGAGGAGCCCCATGCAATCCGCTTTTCAGCCTGACTCGCCGCCCGCTTCCCCGCCGCCTGGCGCGTCTCCTCGCAGCGTCGGCCTCGCCGAGCTGTTCACCGGTTTCCTGTCGCTCGGCCTGATGTCGTTCGGCGGCGCGTTGCCGTTCGCGCGGCGCACGATCGTCGACGAGCGCAAGTGGCTCTCCGCCGACGAATTCACCGATCTGCTCGGCCTGTGCCAGTTCCTGCCGGGCGGCAACGTGATCAACCTGTCGGTCGCCGTCGGCATGCGCTTTCGCGGCGTCGCCGGTGCGTTTGCCGGGATTCTCGGGCTGATCGCGGGCCCGACGCTGGTCGTCGTCGCGCTCGGCGTGCTGTACGCGAAGACGCAGAACGATCCGCGCGTGCAGCACCTGTTCGCGGGGCTTGCCGCGGCGGCGGCCGGCCTGCTCGTCGCGATGGCCGTGAAGGTCGCGAAGCCGCTGCTTCGGGCGCCGCGCACGGCGGCGGCGATCGCGGCGCTCGCGTTCGTCGCGATCGCGGTGCTGCGCATGCCGCTGTTGACCACGATGCTCGTGCTGACGCCTGTCAGCATCTGGTTCGCGTCGCGCCGTCGCGACGCGGGCACGCCGCGGCCGGCGCCTGCTGCCGCACCCGGCACGCAGGGTGCGCCCGACGCGCCCCGCTCGCAACGGGAGGGCCGGCCATGAGCGATACGCTGATCGCCATCGCGACGATCTTCAGTCAGTTGTCGCTGCTCGCGTTCGGCGGCGGCAACACGATCCTGCCGGAGATGCAGCGGCAGGTCGTCGACGTGCATCACTGGATGAGCGCGCACGAGTTCACCGCGCTGTTCGCGCTGGCCCAGGCGGCGCCCGGGCCGAACATGATGATCGTGTCGCTGGTCGGCTGGCATGTGGCCGGCTGGGCCGGGCTGCTGGTCGCGTCGCTCGCGAAGTTCGGGCCGTCGTCGATCGTCACCGTGCTCGCGCTGCATGCGTGGGAGCGCTTTCGCGACCGGCCGTGGCGCCGCTACGTGCAGCAGGGAATGATGCCGGTGACGGCCGGGCTCGTCGCGGCAAGCGCGGTGCTGATTTCCGAGGCGTCGAACCGCACCGCGATCCAGTGGGGCATCACGGCCGCGTGCGCGGTGCTGGCGTGGCGCACGCGCATCCATCCGTTGTGGCTGCTCGCGGGCGGCGCGCTGATCGGGCTCACGGGCATCGGGCAGTGAGCTGCGCACAACCGCCCTCCCGTGCGCGATACTGGCGCGACTTTTCACGGGAGGATCGATGGATCTCGACGGCGCCAGCCGCAATCTCACTGTCGCCGCGTTGCTGACGCTGTCCGGCGGCTATCTCGACGCGTACACGTACGTCGGCCACGGCCACGTGTTCGCGAACACGATGACCGGCAACGTCGCGCTGCTCGGCATCAACCTGTCGGCCGGCGAATGGGCCGCGGCGCTGCATCACGTACCGCCGCTCGGCGGCTTCGTGCTCGCGGTGTTCGTCGCGCACCTGCTCGGCCTCGCCGCGGGGCGCGGCTGGATGCGGCATACGGCGTTCGTGAGCCTGATCGTCGAAATCGCGTTTCTCGGCGTCGCCGCGAGCGGCCTCGTCGGCGCGTCGAGCGCATGGCTGATTCCGGGCATCTCGTTCGTCGCGACGCTGCAGACGCTGTCGTTCACCCATCTCGAGGAACTGTCGTACACGTCGGTGATGACGACCGGCAACCTGCGGCGTGCCGCGCAGAAGCTGTTCGTCGGGCTGATCCCGCGCTACGACGCGGGGGCGCTGCACGACTCGGCGCTGCTCGCGACGATCAGTTTCTGTTTCCTGGCCGGCGCGGTGGTCGGCGGCCTCGTGACGCGGCTCGTGCCGGACATCGCGCTGTGGGGCGCCGTGCTGCTGCTCGTCGGCGCGTTCGCGGAGATCGTGCGGCGGGCGTGGCGTCGCGCGGGGAACGGCGGCGCGGGCGGCGAGGACGGTAACGGCGACGCGGGCGCCGGCAGCGACGGGGCGGCGCAGACGGCCTGACGGCAGGCGGCAATCGGACAACCCCAAGCGGCAAGCGGCAAGCGGCGAGCAGCGAGCAGTGAGCAGTGAGCAGTGAGCAGTGAGCAGTGAGCCGATCGCAACGATCGCACCGACCATTTCACTACGCCGCGCCGCGCCGCGCCGCACCGCACCGCACCATCGCCGAACCTTGCAGCGCCGCACGTGCCCGCCGGCGCCGTCGCGCACCCTCCCGCCCTCGCGCGAGACAGGCCCGGCGCGGGAAACGTTGTTCCCGGACGACAATCGCGCGATTGCCGCGTATTTCAATTTCTTTCAGCGTTCGCACTGGTCTTATGATTCAGCCCACATCGCGCACGCCATGAACGTGTGCGATCGCCACCCGGCTGCGCACGCGGCCGGCCATGAATGGAGACACCTACAAAAGGGAAAGCTCATGAAGCAGACCACCCGACTCGCAGTCATCGCAGGGGGCGCGGCGCTGGCCTTCGCCAGCCAGTACGCAGCAGCACAAAGCTCGGTCACGCTCTGGGGCGTCGCCGACGCCAGCATTCGTTACCTGACCAACGCCAACGCCAAGAACGACGGCCTGCTGTCGATGACCAACGGCGCGATCACGAACAGCCGCTTCGGCATCTACGGCACGGAAGACCTGGGCGGCGGCCTGAAGGCCGTGTTCAACCTCGAGAGCGGCGTGAACCTGCAGAACGGCGCGTTCGCCGACAGCGGCCGCCTGTTCAACCGCGCGGCGTACGTCGGCCTGCAGAGCCCGTACGGCACGGTGACCCTCGGCCGCCAGAAGACGCCGCTGTTCGACCTGCTGTCGGACACCTACGATCCTCTGACGGTCGGCAACTACCTCGAAAACGCGTGGCTGCCGGTCGCACTCGGCGGCGGCCTGTATGCGGACAACCAGATCAAGTACACGGGCAAGTTCGAGGGCCTGACGGCGAAGGCGATGTACTCGACCGGCACCAACTACGAATCGACCGGCGCCGGCGGCTTCTCGGGCCAGATTCCGGGTTCGCTCGGCAAGGGCAATGCGTGGGGCGTGTCGCTGTCGTACGTGATGGGCCCGCTCAGCATCGCGGCCGGTGCGCAGCAGAACAGCGACAACTCGGCGCGCAAGCAGACGATCTACCACGCGAACGTCGTGTACGCGTTCAGCAAGGCGAAGATCTACGCGGGCTACCTGCGCTCGAAGGACGATACGGGCTTCGTCGACAGCCTGCTCGCGCAGCAGTCGATTCCGGTCGCGAAGGGTACGGGCCGGATCGACGACGGTCCGTTCGCGGGCGTGAGCTGGCAGGTCAGCGCGCCGCTGACGCTGACGGGCGCGTTCTACTACGACCACATGCGCAATGCGATGACCACGAACGGCACGCTCGCGAGCGGCAACCGCTACGCGATCGTCGGCATCGCCGAGTACGCGCTGAGCAAGCGCACCGAAATCTACGGCACCGTCGACTTCAACAAGACGAACGGCGCGGCGAACGTCGAGCTGCCCGGCCGCAGCAACCAGACGGGCATCGCGATCGGCCTGCGCAATATCTTCTGACGAACGTCGGAACGCACGCGCTGGCTTCGCCCGGCACGCACCGAAGAGGCTCCGCGAGGCGCCTCTTTTTTTTCGTCACGCGAGCTTCAATGCGAGCTTCATACGCGCACACGACTATTCGGCGGCCGCTCCATTGCGGAAGTCCCGCGCCGTAAGCGATCCGTCGGCAATCCAGAACATACTTTTACAGTCCGCGCGCAGGCTTTCCGCTACGCTGCGTGCATCGCGCGTGGCATGCCGTCCGGCGTGCGCGTGCGTCGTTCCGGTGGCGCTTCGCGAGCGCGGCCGGCCTGGTGCGTAACTTGTGTATCCGGCGATGACAAACACGGTCCGCCGGTTTCTTTCGTGGGACGATGCGCTCACGATTTTCTTGAAAGGGGATGACGATGGGTATCCTGAATGTCGTGGGTGAGATCGCCGGCGCGGTCGCCGCCGTCGAAGGCGCGGAAAAGCTGGATCCGGATGCGGGCCTCCTGACCAAGGCGGCCGCGGCCGTCGCCGGCTTCAAGGGCGCCGAGGCGATCGAAGGCATGCTCGAGAAGACGGACGAGCAGCCGCAGCAGGCGGACGATACGCAGGCGACGGACGGCAGCGACACGTCGCAGGCATGAGCATGGCGGCCGGTCGGGCCGCGGGCGCGCCCTTCGCGCGCCGGGCCGGCCGGTGCCGCGCAATCGGCAGGTCGGGCATGCGGTCGATCGGTGACGCATGGCACAACCGCCAGCCGGTTTGACCGGCGAGAGGCCTCGTCTCTCGCCGTTTTTTATTGGGCGCGCGGCACGCCCCACGCGCCGCACGAATTCCCGAATCTTGCTATCGTCCCCCCATCCGAACTGCGATGAGGGAATGCGATGGATTTCGACTACGACCTGTTCGTCATCGGCGCCGGCTCGGGCGGCGTGCGGCTCGCGCGCATGTCCGCGTCATACGGCGCACGCGTCGGCATAGCGGAAGAAGAGCAGATCGGCGGCACCTGCGTGCTGCGCGGCTGCATCCCGAAGAAACTGCTCGTCTACGCGTCGCACTACCCGCACGAAGTCGACGACGCGAAGGGCTTCGGCTGGACCTTCGGCGCCGGCACGCTCGACTGGTCCGCGCTGATCGCCGCGAAGGATCGCGAGATCAACCGGCTGAGCGACATCTACATCAACCTGCTGCGGCAATCGGGCGTCGACATGCACGCCGGCCGCGCGACGCTCGTCGATGCGCATACCGTCGCGATCGGCGAGCGTACGATCCGCGCGCGCCACATCGCGATCGCGACCGGCTCGCGGCCGTCGCTGCCGCCGCGGCCCGGCATCGAGCATGCGATCACGTCGCGCGAGGCGTTGTCGCTCGCGGCGCTGCCCAAACGCATCGCGGTGGTCGGCGGCGGCTATATCGCGGTCGAGTTCGCGGGCATCTTCAACGGTTTCGGCAGCCACGTCGACCTGTTCTATCGCGGCGAACAAATCCTGCGCGGCTTCGACGACGACGTGCGTCAATTCCTGACCGACGAGATGACGAAGCAGGGCGTCACGATTCATGCGCGCGCGGTGATCGAATCGATCGAGCACGCGGATGACGGCACGCTGTTCGTGCAGGTCGGCGACGCGCGGCACGGGCCGTACGATCAGGTGCTCTATGCGACCGGCCGCGTGCCGAATGTCGACGGGATCGGGCTCGAGCAGGCGGGCATCCTCCTCGATGCGCGCGGCGCGATTGCCGTCGATGCATATTCGGCGACGTCGGTGCCGTCGATTCACGCGATCGGCGACGTCACGTCGCGGCCGCAGCTCACGCCGGTCGCAACGCGTGACGCCGGGCTGCTCGCGCGCACGCTGTTCGGCGGGTCGCGCGTGGCGGTCGACCACGCGTACGTGCCGTCGGCCGTGTTCAGCCAGCCCGAGGTCGCGACGGTCGGCCTGACCGAAGCCGATGCGCGTCGTACGCTGGGCGACGTCGACATCTACCGCACGTCGTTCAAGGCGCTGCGTCACACGCTGTCGGGCCGCGACGAGCGCACGCTGATGAAGCTCGTCGTCGCGCGCGACAGCCAGCGCGTGGTCGGCGCGCACATGGTCGGCCGCGACGCGGGCGAGATCATCCAGGGCATCGCGATCGCGATTCGCGCGGGCGCGACGAAGGCGCAGTTCGACGACACGATCGGCATTCATCCGACCGCGGCCGAGGAATTCGTGACGATGCGGCAGAAGGTGGCCGATTAGCAGGAACCGGGAAACCGCACGCGCGTTTGCACCGATGCATGCGCGCGTGCGGTCGGTATGCCGAACGGCGTATTTTCGAGATATCGATCGTTCGGATCGAAGAGGCGGATTAACGTGTGTCGGTATCGCCGGATCGATCGCTAATCCGCCGATATCGACACGGACGAGCGGCGGGTATCGATCGCGTGTCGCGCGAGCCCATGCCTGCAACGCTTTACGCGTGAATGGATCGCCTATTCGATATAAGCGTGAAAATCGTCAATTATTATCAAGATAGGCCGTCTTGATAAAGAGGCTTGATATGATCGCGAAAAATCATATACGGGGCCGACCATGCGCGATCAACAGCGCAGTAATCAGAATAACGGAATCATCCGTGCGCACGATGCAGGCGCGTATCGCATTACCCATCCGCTTTTCGCCGTGACGCATCCGTTGCGCGCGTTCCTCCATGACTTGCCGCGATCGCCGAATCGGCGATGAACGCGTGCGCGTGCCCCGCGCAGTGCCCTCTTTTCCAGCAAGGAGACCCGCAGTGAACATTCAGACACGACGCACCGTCCTCGTGGCGGCGGCGGTCGTCGCAGCGCTGTCCGGCTGCGCGACCGAATCGTCGCGCACGCTCGACGTGCCGGCCGTCAGCAGCGCGCAGAAGCCGTACGCGGGCAAGCCCGTCGCGATCGCCGTCGGCAAGTTCGACAACCGCTCGAGCTACATGCGCGGCATCTTCTCCGACGGCATCGACCGCCTCGGCGGACAGGCGAAGACGATCCTCGTCACGCGCCTGCAGCAGAGCCGCCGCTTCAACGTGCTCGATCGCGAGAACCTCGACGAGATCAGGCAGGAAGCGGGCTTCATGAAGAAGGCGCAGGCCGTGAAGGGCGCGAACTACGTGGTGACCGGCGACGTGACCGAGTTCGGCCGCAAGGACGTCGGCGATCATCAGCTGTTCGGCATTCTCGGCCGCGGCAAGACGCAGGTTGCGTACGCGAAGGTCAACCTGAACATCGTCGACACGACGACGTCGGAAGTCGTCGCATCGAGCCAGGGCGCGGGCGAGTTCAGCCTGTCGAACCGCGAGGTGATCGGCTTCGGCGGCACGGCCGGCTACGACTCGACGCTCAACGGCAAGGTGCTGGACCTCGCGATCCAGGAAGCCGTGAACCATCTGGCCGAGCAGGTGGACGCCGGCGCATTGAAGGTCGCGCAGTAAGCGTCGCAACCCGCCGCAGCGGGCGCCGGGGCCGGCGCCGCGCTCGCACGATTCACCACGACATCAAAAGAGAAAAGACCATGAAACGGGGTAACTGGCTGCCGGCGACGGCCGCCGCCTTGCTGCTCGCCGGCTGCGCGAGCTCGACGCCGCCGCTCTATCAGTGGACCGGCTATCAGCCGCAGGTGTACGAATACTTCAAGGGGCAGAAGTCGCCGCAGGAGCAGATCGACGCGCTCGAAAAAGCGCTGCAGGACATTCGCGGCAAGGGGCATACGCCGCCGCCGGGCTTCCATGCGCATCTCGGCATGTTGTACGCGAGCATCGGCAGCGAGCAGCAGGCCGAACAGGAATTGCAGGCCGAGAAACAGCTGTTTCCGGAGTCCGCGGCCTACATGGATTTCCTGCTGAAAAAGAAAGGCGGCGCGCCGAAGGCGGCTGATCCGAAGGCAGCCGGCCAGAAGGCTGTCGACCAGACGGTCGCCGGCCAGAAGAACGCCGATCCGACCACCGCCAAACAGTGAGCGACGCGCCAGCCATGTTCAAGACCCTCTCATTCAAGCTGCTGTCCGTGCTGCCGCTCGTCGCGCTGCTGAGCGCCTGCGCGCAGCCGGTGAAACGGCCCGATTACGCGGCGTTCAAGAAGAGCCAGCCGCGCTCGATCCTCGTGCTGCCGCCGGTCAACGAAACCTCCGACGTCGGCGCGACCTACGGGCTGCTGTCGCAGATGACGCTGCCGCTCGCCGAGTCGGGCTATTACGTCGTGCCGGTTGCCGTGATGGACGAGACCTTCAAGCAGAACGGCCTGACCAATGCGGCCGAGATCCAGGAAACGCCGCCCGCGAAGCTGCGCGAGATTTTCGGCGCGGACGCCGCGCTGTATTCGAAGGTGTCGCAGTACGGCACCGTCTACCGGATTCTCGCGAGCGCGACGGTCGTGTCGGCATCGGCGAAGCTCGTCGATCTGCGCACCGGCGACGTGCTGTGGCAAGGCCACGCGAGCGCGAGCAGCGACGAAGGCGGCAACAACGGCGGCGGCGGCCTGATCGGCATGCTGGTGGTGGCCGCGGTCAAGCAGATCGCGAATACGTTGATGGACCAGAGCCACGACGTCGCCGCGTTCACGAGCGGCCGCCTGCTGTCGGCCGGGCCGCCGGCCGGCTTGCTGTACGGCCCGCATTCGCCGAAGTACGGCACGGACTGACCGGCGCATGCGGCGCGCGGGCACCGGCTGGTGTCCGTTGCGTCGGCGTGCCGCGATCCGATCGAACGGCTGCGCGCGAGCGCGGCCGTTTTTTCTCGTGCATCGGCATCGCGGCGGCCGACGGGCTCAATGCACGCCGAACGCATCCAGCAGCCGGTACCAGCTCATCGCGAGCACCAGCGCCGGCGTGCGCAGCGCCTCGCCGCCGGGGAAGTCGCGATGCCGGATCTTGTCGAACAGGTCGAAGCGGCTCGCCTGGCCGTCGATCGCCTCGGCGATCAGCTTGCCCGCGAGCGCGGTCGTGTTCACGCCGTGCCCCGAGAACCCCTGCGCGAAGTACGTGGTCGGCGTGATGCGGCCGAAGTGCGGCGCACGGTTCATCGTGATGTCGACGAAACCGCCCCACGCATAGTCGACCTTCACGTCCGCGAGCTGCGGGAACGTCTTCAGCATGTCGGCGCGCATCGCCGCGGCGAGATCGCGCGGCTCGCGCGTCGAATAGCTGACCTTGCCGCCCCACACGAGCCGCGTGTCGGGCGCCGGCCGGAAATAGTCGAGCACGAAGCGGCTGTCGCAGATCGCCGCGCGGGCGGGCATCAGCGCGGCGGCGCGCGCTTCGCCGAGCGGCTCGGTCGCGATCACGTAGGTGCCGACCGGCATGATCTTCCTCGACAGCGCGGGCGCGAGCGTGCCGATGTAGGTGTTGCAGGCGAGCACGACGAAGCGCGCGCGCACGTTGCCGCCGCTCGTCTCGACGACGTGGCCGCCCGCCACGTCGCGCACGCGCGTCACGCAGCTGTCCTCGTGGATGCGCACACCCGCGTCGGTCGCCGCCCGCGCGAGGCCGAGCGTGTAATTGAGCGGATGAAGGTGGCCGCTGTCGGGGTCGTACAGGCCGCCGCAATAGCGGGCCGACTGCACGTAGTCGCCGAGTTCGTCGGCTTCGACGAAGTGGAAGCGGTCGTAGCCGAAGCGCTTCGCGGCTTCGTCGCGCCAGCGTTTCAGCGCATCGGCGTCGCGCTCGGTGTTGGCCGCGGTCAGGTAGCCGGGCACCAGCGCGCAGTCGATGGCGTGTCGGGCGATGCGCGACTTCACGAGCGACAGCGTTTCGAGCCCCATGTCCCAGATCCGCTTCACGTCGCCTTCCGGCATGAACTGCGCGAACGTGTCGATGTCGCACGCGAAGCCGCCGATCAACTGGCCGCCGTTGCGGCCGCTCGCCGCCCATCCGACCCGCGACGCTTCGAGCACGGTCACCGAATGGCCGCGCTCGGCGAGGTTGAGCGCGGCGGACAGGCCCGTGAGGCCCGCGCCGATCACGCACACGTCGGCGTCGGTCGTGCCGGCAAGCGGCGCGTGGCGGGTCGTGTCGTTGGCGGTCGCCGCGTAGTACGACGCGACGTGCGGCTGGTTGGCGAATGTCTGCATGATCGGGAAAGCGGAGTGAAAGGGCTCAGAACAGCTCGCGCACGCGGTGATACAGCATCCCGAGTTCGAGCGCGGGTTGCCGCCATGCATCGCCGCCGGGAAAGCGCCGGTGACGCAGGCGGGCGAACAGGTCGAACGCGCGTGTGTCGCCCGCGATCGCGCCGGCGACCGCGCGTCCGGCGATGCCGGTGAGCGCGACGCCGTGGCCGCTGAAGCCCTGGACGTAGAAGAAGTTCGGATCGATCGCGCCGAAATCCGGCGCGCGGTTGCGCGTGACGTCGACGAAGCCGCCCCACGCGTGGTCGACGCGCACGTCGGCGAGCTGCGGGAACACGCCGACCATGCGCTGCCGGATCGCTTCGGCGAGCGCCGCGGGCGACGCGCCGGCCGAATTCGCGCGGCCGCCGAACAGCATCCGGTGGTCGGCCGACAGCCGGAAGTAGTCGAGGAAGAAGTTGTTGTCGCACACGGCTTCGCGTCGGGCGATCAGCGCATCGGCGCGTGTGCGGCCGAGCGGCTCGGTCGCGATGATGTACGACGCGATCGGCGCGATGCGCGCGGCGGTTGCGGCCGGCAGCACGCCGCCGGGCCCCGCGTTGCAGCACGCCACGACGAAGCGGCAGCGCACTTCGCCCGATGGTGTGCGCACCACGGGCCGCGCGCCGCGCACGACGTCGAGCGCCGGCGTGTGTGCGTACAGCGCGACGCCCTCGCGGCGCGCGGCATCGGCGAGACCGAGGCAGTACCTGAGCGGATGCAGATGGCCGGACAGTGGATCGTGCACGCCGGCCAGATAGCGCGTCGATGCAATGCGTGCCTGGATCTCGCCGGTATCGAGCCACGCGAGCGACGGATGGCCCCAGCGCGACGTCGCGGCATTCATCCACGCGCGCAGGTCGTCGATGCGGCGCGGCTTCGTCGCGACCGTCAGGTAGCCGCGCGTGAAGTCGCAGTCGATCCCGTAGCGCGCGATGCGCTCGGCGATCAGCGCGACGCCGTCGAGCGACAGCGACCACGCGGCGCGCGCGCCATCGGCGCCGAGCTGCTGCTCGATCACGTCGTCTTTCGCGAAGCCCGTGATCGCCTGGCCGCCGTTGCGGCCCGACGCGCCCCAGCCGGGCCGCTGCGCATCGATCACGGCGACGGACAGCCCGCGCGCGCGGCAGTCGAGCGCCGTCGACAGGCCCGCGAAACCGGCGCCGATCACGCAGACGTCGACGTCGATCGCATCCTCGAGGACCGGATCGTCGGCCAACGGCCGCGTGGCCGTTGCTTCGTAGTACGAGTCGCGCGCGAGCGCGTCGGCGCGGCGGGTAAAAGACTGTGTCATGAAACCGACTCCCTCGACAAGGCTGCACCCTGCACGCAGCCACCCTGAAAACGGCACGGGACGCCGTGCGTGCGGCACGGCGCCCCGCGCGTGCCGCATCAGAACGAATAGATGAACTGCGTCGCGAGCAGGTCGTTGGACTTGCCGTACGACCCGTCGTTGCGCAGGAACACCTTGTTGTTCGCCCAGTCGTGCCGGTATTCGACCTTCACGGTGATCTGCTGGGTCGGATAGAACAGCAGGTCGAGCGCGACGTCCTGGCGCACCGCGCCCTTGCACTCGAAGCCCAGGCCGCCGCCGGCCTTCGACTGCGCCAGGCAGTCCGCATCGACGCCAAAGCCGTTGCTCGGGTCCATCCCGTTGCCGTTCAGCGCGATACCGCCGCCGCCCCCGCCGTTCTTCGAGTTCGCGAGCAGGTCGTAGCGCAGCGTCACGCCCATGCGGCCGACCACCGGCGCGTTGAACTTGCGGTGCGCGAGCAGCGACAGCCCGTACCACTGCGCGAGGCCGCCGTTGAACGCCGCATGCTGCTGGCGGCCATAGTCGACTTCGGCGTTGTACTGAATGTCGGCGAGCGTGTAGGTCGCATCGAGTTCGCCGAAGAAGAACGAACCGTACGCGCTTGGCGCCGCGCCGCCCGGACCGTAGCTGACGGCGCCAGTGGTCGGGTCGATCGCGCTCGCCAGCGTCTGGCGCCCGATGTTGAACGACCCGCCGAGATCGAGCGCGCTCGACCACGTGTAGTCGGCGCGCGCGGTGAAGGTCGGCACCTTGTTGCTGGTGGTGATCGGGTCGCCGAGCGCATTGGTGCCCGTCTGCGTGACCGAACCGTAGGTGCGGTACTGCTCGTTGCCGAGGAAGAACTTCCACGCCCAGGCGCCCTTCGTGTAGTTCGCGCCGATACCGACGTAGCTGCCCGGATCGGAGAAATCGTACAGCAGGTTGTGCGTGAGCGTGAGCATCTGGTTCGACTGCTGCACTTCGTAGCCGCCGAAGCTCGGGATCAGGCCGGCGACCAGCGTCGTTTCCGCGGTGATCGGCACGTTGATCACCGCCGTGTTCAGCAGGTTGTCGGTGATCGAGCCGCGCGAGTTCTGCAGCAGCGTGATGCCGTTGCCGCGGTTCGGCATCAACGTGATCTCGGCCGACGGCGCCATCGGGCCGACGCCGAAGGTCTTCTTGATGTCGAGGTAGAGATCGCCGAACGTGCTGTTGAAGTAGTTGTACGCGTTCTCGTGGTTCGCGAACAGGAACGACGACGTGCCGGCCGCGCGGTTGTAGATGTAGGTCGGATCGATGTAGCCGGTGACCGACAGGCCGGCGAGCGGGCCGGTGTTGGCCGCGTCGGTCAGCGAGTCGACCTTCAGCTGCTGGTTCGCGATCTGCTGCTTCATTTCGCTGACCTCGTCGTTGGTCAGCGTCGCGCGTGCGCGGCCGTAATCCGGCGAACCCGGGTCGGCGGCGACCGCGACGGCGTTGCCGCCGCCGGCCGCACCGCCGCTCGCGCCGGACGTCGCGACGACACCCGCGCCGCCCGGCTTCGCGGCGAGCTGCGCCTGCATCGCCTTCATCTGTTTCTGCAGCGCCGCGACCTGCGCCTGCAGCGCCTTGATTTCGGCGGATGTCGAACCGGCCAGCGCGATGCCCGGCAGCGCGCCGGCCACCAGCAGGCAGATCAGTTTCTTCTTCATTGCGGATTCTCCTAGTCGTGCGCCTGTCAAATCGGGATCGAATCGCGCGCCCCCCCCTGGGGCAGCGCGTGTTGCTTGCATGCAGTGCTTGTTATCCTCGAAGCGGGAGACGAGCTGTCAAGCCGCCGCGAACGCGGCCTTCAAGTCGGCCATCCGGCGACGCTCGCGCGCGATCATCATCCGGTTCACGACGATCACGCCGATCGTCACGGCGGTGATGAACAGCGTCGCCAGTGCATTCATCTCCGGGTTCAGCCCCAGCCGCACGCGCGAGAACACCACCAGCGGCAGCGTCGTCGACCCCGGCCCGGACAGGAACGCCGACAGCACCAGATCGTCGATCGACAGCGTGAACGACAGCAGCCACCCCGACAGCAGCGCCTGCGAGATCAGCGGCAGCGTGACCACGAAGAACACCTTCAGCGGCGTGGCGCCGAGGTCGAGCGCGGCTTCCTCGAGCGACTTGTTCATCTCCTTCACGCGCGACTGCACGATGATCGCCACGTATGACACGCACAGCATCACGTGGCCGATCCAGATCGTCAGCATCCCGCGGCCCTTCGGCCAGCCGAACATCTGCTCGAGCGCGACGAACAGCAACAGCAGCGAGATCCCTTGGATCACCTCCGGAATCACCAGCGGCGCGTTGATCATCCCCGTGTACAGCGTGAAGCCCCTGAAGCGGCCGAAGCGCGCGAGCACGAAGCCGGCCCACGTGCCGATCACGACCGATGCGGTGGCCGTCAGCAGGCCGATCTTCAGCGACAGCCACGCGGCGGTCAGCAGCTCGTCGTCGTCCAGCAGCGCCGCGTACCACTTCAGCGAGAAGCCCGACCACACCGTGACCAGCTTCGACTCGTTGAACGAGTACACGACGAGGCTGATGATCGGGATGTACAGGAACAGGAAGCCGAAGGCGAGAACGCCCGTCGACAGCGGTTTGCTCGGCTTGATCATTTCGCGTCTCCCAGTTCCTTGACCTGGTAGTACTGGAACAGCGCCATCGGCACCAGCAACAGCAGCACCATCGCGACCGTCACCGCGGACGCCATCGGCCAGTCCATGTTGTTGAAGAATTCATCCCACATCACGCGGCCGATCATCAGCGTGTCGGCGCCGCCGAGCAGCTCCGGAATCACGTACTCGCCCACCGCCGGGATGAACACCAGCAGGCTGCCGGCGATGATCCCGTTCTTCGACAGCGGCAGCGTGATGCGCGTGAACGCGACCCACGGTTTCGCGCCGAGGTCGTACGCGGCTTCGAGCAGCGTCAGGTCCATCTTCACGAGGTGCGCATAGAGCGGCATCACCATGAACGGCAGGTACGAATAGACCATGCCGATATAGACGCCCGCATCGCTGTGGTAGAGCCGCAGCGGCGTGTGGATGATGCCGAGCGCGATCAGCGTGTGGTTCAGCAGGCCGTCGTCCTTCAGGATGCCGATCCATGCGTACACGCGGATCAGGAACGAGGTCCAGAACGGCAGCATCACGGCCATCATCAGCACGTTGCGGCGGTTCGGCTCCGAGCGCGCGATGTAGTACGCCATCGGATAGCCGATCAGCAAACACAGCACCGTCGACACGGCGGCCATCTTCAGCGAGCTGAGATAGGTCGCGATGTACAGGTCGTCCTGCAGCAGGAACGCGTAGTGCGACATCTGCAGCGCGAAGTGCACGACGCCGTCCTTGATTTCGACGAGCGACGTGTACGGCGGGATGCCCATGACCTGGTCGGCGAAGCTGATCTTCAGCACCAGCACGAACGGCAGCGCGAAGAACACGGCCAGCCACAGGAACGGCACGCCGATCGCGACGCCGCGGCCCGACGGCAGGAAGCGCGACAGCGCGGCGAAGCGGCCGCGGCGGGCATGACCCGCGCCGGTGCGCGCGGCGCCGGTCGACACCGGCGCGGAAGGGGTGGAAGCGGAGGTTCTCATCGTGGCGTCCTCACTGCGTCAGCACGACGCCGCTGGCCGGCGACCACGACACGAACACGTCGTCGTTCCACGCCGGCGCGCCGTCGTTCATCAGGTGCGAGCTCGACAGGTTCGACACCACCGTCTTGCCGCTCGGCAGGCGCACGTGGTACAGCGAATAGCTGCCCATGTACGCGATGTCGGTGACGACGCCGCGCGCCCAGTTGTGCTTCGAGCCCGGCTTCTCGCGCGATACGTGGATGCGCTCCGGGCGCACCGAGATGCCGACCGGCATCCCGAGCGGGCCGGTCACGCCGTGGCTCACGTACATGCGCGTTTCGAGGTCGTCGCTTTCGACGAAGATGTGATCGGGCTCGTCCTCGACCACGCGCCCCTCGAACAGGTTGGTCGAGCCGATGAATTCGGCGGAGAAGCGGCTGTTCGGGTATTCGTAGACTTCGCCGGGCGAGCCGATCTGCACGATCTTGCCCTCGCTCATCACCGCGAGGCGGCTCGCCATCGTCATCGCCTCTTCCTGGTCGTGCGTGACCATCACGCAGGTCACGTCGACCTTCTCGATGATGTTCACGAGTTCGAGCTGGGTCTTCTGGCGAATCTTCTTGTCGAGCGCGGACATCGGCTCGTCGAGCAGCAGCAGCTTCGGGCGCTTCACCAGCGAGCGGGCCAGCGCGACGCGCTGCTGCTGGCCGCCGGACAGCTGATGCGGCTTGCGCTTCGCATACTTGCTCATCTGCACGAGCGCGAGCGCGTCGGCCACGCGCTCCTTGATCTCGTTTTTCGGCGTGCCTTCCTGTTTCAGGCCGAACGCGACGTTCGATTCGACCGTCATGTGCGGGAACAGCGCGTACGACTGGAACATCATGTTGACCGGGCGGCGGTACGGCGGCAGCGACGCGAGGTCCTCGCCGTCGACGAAGATCTTGCCGGAGGTGGCCGTTTCCAGCCCGGCGAGCATGCGCAGCAGCGTGGACTTGCCGCAGCCCGAGCTGCCGAGCAGCGCGAACAGCTCGTTCTTCGCGATCGTCAGGTTCACGTTGTCGACGGCCGTGCTGTCGCCGAATTTCTTCACGACGTTTTCGATGCGCACGAATGCGTCGTTTTGCATACGGGGCGCGGCGGCCGGTTGGGTCTGGCGTGCAGCAGCGGAAGAGGGTATCGATTGCATGGGAGTCACCATTCGTTCTTCACGGATTGCAGGCGTGAGCGTCCCCGCGCGAGGCGCGCAACGCGACTCGCGAGCAACGGCTCGTGCCGGATGGAACAGGGCGCGCGGTACGCGCGGGCGGACGGAGGTCCGCGAATTTCAGGCGGGCAGGCGTACCGCGATGCCTGCGCCGCCGTGATGCATGGCGATCAGTGGCCCGTCTTCAACTGGGCCCACAGACGGTTCTCGAGGCGCAGGATGTCGGCCGGCATCGGCTTCATCAGCACCATCTTCTTCAGCACGTCTTCGGGCGGATAGACGGTCGGGTCCTGCGCGACGGCCGGCGTGACGAATTGATGCGCGGCCTTGTTCGCGGTCGGGTAGAACACCGTGTTGGTGATCGCCGCGTTGACCTTCGGATCGGAAATGTAGTTGATCCACTTCAGCGCGGCCTCGGGATGCGGCGCATCCTTCGGGATCACCATCACGTCGAACCACAGCAGGCCGCCTTCCTTCGGATTCGAGAACTTGATGTCGTACGAACGCTTCGCTTCCGCCGAGCGACGGTGCGCGATGCCGACGTCGCCCGACCAGCCGAGCACGACGCACACGTCGTTGTTCGCGAGGTCGTTGATGTAGCCGGACGAGTTGAACTGGGTGATGTACGGGCGGACTTTCTTCAGGACTTCGAACGCAGCCTGGTAGTCGCCGGGGTTCTTGCTGTTCGGGTCCTTGCCCATGTACTGCAGCGTGGCGGCGAACACGTCGACGGCCTGGTCGAGGAACGACACGCCGCAGCTCTTCAGCTTCTCCATGTTGGCCGGGTCGAACACCAGCGCCCAGCTGTCGACCGGCGCCTTGTCGCCGAGCGCCTTCTTCACCGCCTGCGCGTTGTAGCCGATGCCGTCGGTGCCGTAGGCCCAGGGCACGCCGTACTGGTTGCCCGGGTCGGCATCCGAGATCATCTTCATCAGCAGCGGGTCGAGGTTCGCGAGGTTCGGAATCTTCGACTTGTCGAGCTTCTGGTACACGCCGGCCTGGATCTGCTTGGCCATGTAGTTCGAGGTCGGCACGACGATGTCGTAGCCCGAACTGCCGGCGAGCAGCTTCGCCTGGAGCGTGTCGTCGCTGTCGTAGTTGTCGTACTTGACGTGAATACCCGTCTGCTTCTGGAAGTTCGGGATCGTGTCCGGCGCGATGTAGTCGGACCAGTTGTAGACGTTCAGCTCGTCGGCATGCGCCGACGGGCTGGCGACCGACGTGAGCGCGGCCGCGGCGGCGAGGGCGGCGACGGAACAGGCTTGGCGAAGAATGCAGGCACGCATGGTGGAATTCCCTTGAGTGATGGCGGCGTGCGGCGCCCGCCGCACGCCTGTAGGCAAAACCGTTACGAAACGCCCAGTTGCCGGGCGGTGGCATCGACGGCCTTCTTCGCCTTCGACACGAGTTCATCGATTTCCTGGCGCGAGATCACGAGCGGCGGCGACAGCAGCATCCGGTCGCCGGTCGCGCGCATGATCAGGTTGCCGTTGAAGCAGAAGTCGCGGCAGATCGTGCCGACGTCGCCCCCGTTCGCGAAGCGGCGGCGTTCGGCCGGCGCTTCGGCGAGTTGCAGGCTCGCGACCATCCCGTGGCCGTGCACTTCGCCGACGATCGGATGACGCGCGAAGGTTTCGCGCATCAGCGCCTGGAAGTACGGGCCGGTGTCGGTCTTCACCCGCTCGACGATCCCCTCGTCGCGCAGCAGCTTCAGGTTCGCGACCGCGACGGCCGCCGCCACCGGGTGACCCGAGTACGTGAGGCCGTGATTGAATTCGCCGTTGTCGATGATCGGGCGCGCGACGCGCTCATGAATGCCGACCGCGCCCATCGGCACGTAGCCCGACGTCAGGCCCTTCGCCATCGTGATCAGGTCCGGCTCGAAGCCGAAGTGCTGGTGCGCGAACCATTCGCCGGTACGGCCGAAGCCGCCGATCACTTCGTCGGCGACCAGCAGGATGTCGTACTTGCGGCAGATCCGCTGGATCTCCGGCCAGTACGTCGACGGCGGGAAGATCACGCCGCCCGCGCCCTGGAACGGCTCGCCGATGAACGCCGCGACGTTCTCCGCGCCGAGTTCGAGGATCTTCGCTTCGAGCTGCTGCGCGCGGGCGAGGCCGAATGCTTCGGGCGTCTCGCCGGCTGCCGCTTCGCCGAAGAAATACGGCTGATCGATGTGCACGATGTGCTCGACCTTCGACGGCATCTGCTCGTGCATGTAGCCCATCCCGCCGAGCGTGCCCCCCGCGATCGTCGAGCCGTGATAGCCGTTCTTGCGCGAGATCACGACCTTCTTCTGCGGCTTGCCTTGCACGCGCCAGTACTGATGCACGAGACGCAGCACGGTGTCGTTGCCTTCCGAGCCGCTGTTGCAATAGAAGAAGTGGTTGAAGCCGGCGGGCGTGACTTCCGCGAGCATCGCGGAAAGCTCGATCACCGGCGGATGCGTGGTCTTGAAGAACGTGTTGTAGAACGGCAGTTCCTGGATCTGGCGATACGCGGCGTCGGCGAGCTCCTTGCGGCCGTAGCCGACGTTCACGCACCACAGGCCGGCCATCCCGTCGATCACCTTGTTGCCGTCCGAGTCCCACAGATAGACGCCGTCGGCCTTCACGATCACGCGGCTGCCAGCGCGGTTGAGCGCGCCCATGTCGGAGAACGGGTGAATGTGGTGCGCGGCGTCGAGCGCGCGGTATTCGGCGGTCGTGCGTGCCTGCGTCGCGCGCGGCGCGGCGGCCGCGGCGCTCGGCGCGGCCGGCTGGACCCAGGCAGATTCGTTGCGGTAAGTCATGTTTCCTCCGTGATTCCGTATGCGGTTGGCACGCTTACACGTGCAGCAGCAGATGGCGGCGTTCCCACGAGCTGATCACGCGGAAGAACGCTTCGTATTCGGTTTCCTTCAGCGCGAAGTACGCCTTGAGGAACTTGGGCCCGAGGATCTCGCCGAGCGGCTCGCACGCGGCCATCAGCGTCAGCCCTTCCTCGAGGTTGCGCGGCAGCTGGTACGGCAGGCTGTAGCCGTCGCTCACCAGCGGCTCAGTCGGCTCCAGGCGCTGCGTCATGCCGAGATAGCCGGCCGCCAGCGTCGCCGCGAGCGCGAGGTACGGATTGCAGTCGACACCGGGGATGCGGTTTTCGATGCGGCGCGCGGCCGGGCCGGAATGCGGAATGCGGAACCCCACCGTGCGGTTGTCGTAGCCCCACTGCACGTTGATCGGCGCGGCCATGAAGCGCGACAGGCGGCGGTACGAATTGATGTACGGCGCGAAGATCGGCATCAGCGCCGGCGTGTACTTCTGCAGCCCCGCGAGGTAGTTGTAGAACATCGACGTCGCGCCGCCGGTCTCCGGTGACGTGAACAGGTTCTGCCCCGTTTCCTCGTCGACGATGCTCTGGTGCACGTGCATCGCCGAGCCCGGTTCGTCTTCCATCGGCTTGGCCATGAACGTCGCGTACATGTTGTGACGCAGCGCGGCCTCGCGCACCGTGCGCTTGAACAGGAACACCTGGTCGGCCAGCGACAGCGCGTCGCCGTGCATGAAGTTGATCTCCATCTGCGCGGCGCCGACTTCGTGGATCAGCGTGTCGATGTCGAGGTTCTGCGCTTCGCAGTACTCGTAGATGTCCTCGAACAGCGGATCGAATTCGTTGACGGCCTCGATCGAATACGACTGGCGGCCCGTTTCAGGGCGGCCCGTGCGACCGACCGGCGGGCGCAGCGGCAGGTCGGGGTCCTTGTTCATGTCGACCAGGTAGAACTCGAGCTCCGGCGCCACGACCGGTTTCCAGCCCTTCGCCTTGTACAGGTCGAGCACGCGGCGCAGCACGTAGCGCGGCGAGATCTCGACCGGCGAGCCGTCGAAATGCACGCAATCGTGGATCACCTGCGCGGTCGGGTCCACGGCCCACGGGATCAGGCGGATCGTCGACGTGTCGGGCACACACACCATGTCGGGGTCGGTCACGCCGGTGAGCGAGCCGTCTTCCGGATAGTCGCCGGTGACGGTCTGCACCATCACGGCTTGCGGCAGGCGCATCGATTCGCCGGACGTGAACTTGTTGCGCGGCGTGATCTTGCCGCGCGCGATGCCGGCCATGTCGGGAATGATCGCTTCGATCTCGGTGATCCGGTGCTGCTTCAGAAAGTCTTCGATGTCTTGCATGTCTGTTCTCGTTGTCTGGTGGGCGCGCTCAGGCGAGCGCGGCGGCGGCCATGGCGCGCGTGCGGGCGGCGCGGCGGGCGCGGCAGGCATCGCCGAAGGCGCGGAAGATCGCGCTCGACAGCGGGTCCTGCGCATGCCGCCATTCCGGATGCCACTGCACGGCCAGCGCGAAAGCCGGTGCGTCGACGACGCTCACGGCCTCGATCAACCCATCCGGCGCGACCGCCTCGATGGCGAGGCCGGAGCCGAGCTGCGCGATGCCCTGCTTGTGCAGCGAGTTCACGTGCACTTCGTCGCGGCCGCCGGCGAGCGCATGCAGCTTGCCGCCGGGCGTCAGGCGCACGACGTGCGCGGGGCCGTATTGCGTGTCCATCGGCGCGTCGTCGTCCTCGCGGTGATCGGCGAAGCCGGGCACTTCATGCACGCGCTGGTGCAGCGTGCCGCCGCAGACGACGTTCAACTCCTGGAAGCCGCGGCACACGGCGAGCACGGGCACGCCGGCGACGATGGCCGCGCGCAGCAGCGGCAGCGTCGTCGCGTCGCGCGCCGGGTCGTGCTTCGTGCCCGGTGCGCTCGGTTCGCCGCCATAGAGATGCGGCTCGACGTTCGAGTAGCTGCCGGTAAACAGCAGCCCGTCGACCGCGTCGAGCACGTCGGCGCTCGACTGGCGCTCGCCGAGGGCCGGCAGCACCATCGCGAGCGCATGCGCGCCGTCGACGATCGCGGCGACGTACTTGTCGCCGACCGTATGCGACGCGTGCGCGCCGATCTGGGTGAGGTCGGCGGTGATGCCGACGAGAGGTTTCCTTTCCATGACGTCTTCAGTAATCCGTAGGGACGTGACGTGCACCGAGCCGGATGCGGCAAAACGCAGGCGCGACACGACCCCGCAGCCGGGCGCAAGGCGCACGGCCGCTGGTGAATGGGCGCAACGGGATGGCGTGGCGATCCGCGCTGCGCGCGACGGTCAGGCCGTCGTTCGTTTCATTGCGATACGCGACGCGGCAATGCATGCGCGAACGCGTGCCGTCACCGCACGGACGATGCGGTTGGCGAATCGACAGAAAAAACGAACGACGTGAAGAAAGGAGAGGCGCTACGGCAGCAGCGACGCCACTTCGTCGGTATCGACGGCGACGAATGCGCGTGCGGAAACGGCGTTGTGGCGCCGAACGGAACGACGGGACAGGATGGTGTAGATCGACAGGTGAAGCAGGCGAGGACTATGCCAGCCGCAACTGCCGTCGGAAGCGGGAACGGCGCTGCGCAAACTTCGCACATCGCCTCGATCCCACCTCACCAGAGGGCCACGGACTCTCACGATTACACTCGACTGGTTTGTTGAAAGTATTGAACACCCGATCGTTTCGACGCGCTGGGCGTTTAAAATAATCAAGGTGCCGGCCCCGCATCATTTACATTCCGGGGCATCGAATTGTTGCGTTGCGATAACGCTTTTCGATGCCTGTGAAAGCCTGATGACGCTGACCTGAGAGCCAGCATATACGAGCCAATAACGGCGTCAAATGTTTTTTTAAGGTCCTGCATCAGGGCTTTCCCGAGCGTGAAAACAAAAGATTCATAAAAGGAATAATCGACACGGTGTCCATTATTTCGAACGCCTTTCAGGGTTTTCCCCGCTGATGTGCGGCATAAAGTGATTAGAATATTCAACGGCAGTCCACCGCGTCGTTTCACTTTGTCATCGCACTTATCGTGTCCGAAACCGAATCGATGTCCACCGAAGTCGCCGAGCGCCTGCGTTTCGTGCGCAACAAGCATGGCCTGTCGCAGCGCGAACTCGCGAAGCGCGCCGGCGTCACCAACGGCACGATCTCGCTGATCGAACAGGGCCGCGTGAGCCCGTCGGTCGGCTCGCTGAAGAAGCTGCTCGAATGCATCCCGATGAGTCTCGCGGAATTCTTCACGTTCGAGCTCGTCGAATCGCGCGCGGTCGTGTCGCGTCGCGACGAGATGCCGAACCTCGGCAACGAGTCGCTCGCGTTTCATCTGGTCGGTGCGAACGTGAAGGATCGCAACATGTGCATCCTGCGCGAGATCTATCAGCCGCTGGCCGACACGGGGCCCGAGATGCTGGTGCACGCGGGGCACGAGGGCGGTGTCGTCGTGTCGGGCCGGCTCGAGCTGACCGTCGATAGTGCGACGTGGCTGCTCGACCCCGGAGACGGCTACTACTTCGAGAGCCGTTTGCCGCATCGTTTTCGCAATCCCAGCGCGGAACTGATCTGCGAGGTCGTCTCGGCCAATTCGCCGGCGACCTTCTGACCGCGCGTCACCGCATTCGCTGCAGGCCGGCAGCGTGCCACCCGCACGGCGTGCCGCATCGCGAATGCCCCAACATTGAGGCATCCTGATGAACAAGTTGACTTTGGCTGACTGGCAACACAAGGCGGCGTCGCTCGAGATCGAAGGGCGCGCATTCATCGACGGCGCGTCGCGCGACGCGCACGGCGGCAAGACGTTCGACTGCGTGAGCCCGATCGACGGCCGCGTGCTGGCGAAGGTCGCCGACTGCGGCGAAGCGGACGTGAACGCGGCCGTCGCGGCGGCCCGCCGCGCATTCGACGCGGGTGTGTGGGCCGGCTTGAATCCGCGCGAGCGCAAGGCCGTGCTGCTGCGCTGGGCCGCGCTGATGCGCGCGCATCTCGACGAACTGTCGCTGCTCGAGACGCTCGACGCGGGCAAGCCGATCGGCGACACGACGACGGTCGACGTGCCGGGCGCCGCGTACTGCGTCGAATGGTTTGCGGAAGCGATCGACAAGGTCGGCGGCGAGGTCGCGCCGGCCGATCATCATCTCGTCGGCCTCGTCACGCGCGAGCCGGTCGGCGTGGTGGCCGCCGTCGTGCCGTGGAACTTCCCGATCCTGATGGCCGCATGGAAATTCGGCCCCGCGCTCGCGGCCGGCAACAGCGTCGTGCTGAAGCCGTCGGAGAAATCGCCGCTGACCGCGATCCGCGTCGCGCAGCTCGCGTTCGAGGCCGGCATTCCGGCCGGCGTGTTCAACGTCGTGCCGGGCGCGGGCGAACCGGGCAAGCTGCTCGCGCTGCATCGCGACGTCGACTGCATCGCGTTCACGGGCTCGACGGCGGTCGGCAAGCTGATCATGCAGTACGCGGCGCAGTCGAACCTGAAGCGCGCGTGGCTCGAGCTCGGCGGCAAGTCGCCGAACATCGTGCTGCCCGATTGCCCCGATCTCGACCGCGCGGCGCAGACGGCGGCCGGCGCGATCTTCTACAACATGGGCGAGATGTGCACGGCCGGCTCGCGGCTGCTCGTGCATCGCGACATCAAGGACGCGTTCATCGAGAAGCTCGTCGCGGCCGCCCGCGCGTACGTGCCGGGCAATCCGCTCGATCCGTCGGTATCGATGGGTGCGATCGTCGACGGCATCCAGCTCGAGCGCGTGCTGGGTTACATCGAAGCGGGGCGCGGCGAAGGTCGGCTCGTCACGGGCGGTGCGCGCGTGAACGCGGAAACGGGCGGCTTCTACGTGGAGCCGACGGTGTTCGAGGTGAAGCCCGATGCGAAGATCGCGCGCGAGGAAATCTTCGGGCCCGTGCTGTCGGTGATCGTGTTCGACGACGTCGACGAGGCCGTGCGGATCGCGAACGACACCGAATACGGGCTGGCCGCGGCCGTGTGGACGTCGAACCTGACGACCGCGCACGACGTGTCGCGCCGGCTGCGTGCGGGCACCGTGTGGGTGAACTGCTATGACGAGGGCGGCGACATGAACTTCCCGTTCGGCGGCTACAAGCAGTCGGGCAACGGTCGCGACAAGTCGCTGCATGCGCTCGAGAAGTACACGGAACTGAAGTCGACGCTGATCCGGCTGCGCTGACGCGATACCGGGGCGGGCGCGTCGCCGTGCGGCGCCGCGCCCGCGGCCTTCGGCGCGCGTTACGCGGTGCGCAGCGCGGGATGGAAGCCGGCGGCCTCGATGATCGACTGCACGCGCTCGGCGCCTTGCGCCGAGTCGACCTTGACGATCTTCGCCGCGACGTCGATGTCGAGCTTCGCGGCGGGGTCCGCGGCCGTCACCGCGCGCGTGATGGCGTTGGCGCAGCCGCCGCAGGTCATGTCCTGGACTTCGAATTCCATCGTGTTCTCCCGGGTTGATGGTTGACGAATAGATTCAGCATGAAGCTTGCCATGGTGGGAAGGTCAAGCGCCGCATGCGGCGACGTGCATCGCATCAGTCATTTGTAATGCTGAGGTCTGACGAATAGTCATTCGCGTGCGCGCGTCAGTCCGAATTTTTCCCGATTGACGACCGCCCATTATCGGCGAAATCCGGCGGAGCCTTGCGCGGCAACGGGCGTGCGGGATCGACTGCCCACGATCTCCCTGAGCGGAGTAAGGGTACTCCGAGGTGAAAATGCGAATCGATCTTAGTATCGATTCCCTTCGATATTTCAAACCATTTCAAACCATTACGCACATGACCCGTTTCGCTCTCGGTTTCGCACTGGCCCTGCTGGGCGCCTCGGCAACGTCCGCCTTCGCTGCCGACGACATCGTCAACCTGACGCTGAAGGACCACAAGTTCTCGCCCGATGGCGTGACGATTCCCGCTGGCAAGAAGGTGAAATTCGTCGTGAAGAACCTCGACGCGACGCCCGCGGAATTCGAGAGCGACGACTTCAAGGCCGAGAAGGTCGTGCCGGCCGGCAAGTCGGTCGAGATCCTGGTCGGGCCGCTGAAGGCGGGGACCTACGAGTTCCACGACGAGTATCACGAAGCGCAGTCGAAGACGCACCTGACCGTCAAGTAAGCCGATACCGACATGCTGTCTACCGCCCTGATCGTCTTTCGTGAAGTGCTCGAGGCCGCGCTGGTGGTCTCGATCGTGATGGCCGCCACGAAGGGCGTGCCGCGGCGCGGCTGGTGGGTGGGCGGCGGGCTGGTCGGCGGCGTGGTCGGCGCCGGCCTGATCGCGGCGTTCGCCGACGTGATCTCGCAATGGGCTTCGGGCATGGGCCAGGAAGTCTTCAACGCGGGCGTGATGTTCGTCGCGACGCTGATGCTCGCGTGGCATTGCATCTGGATGAGCCGGCACGGCCGCGAAATGGCGCTGCACATGGGCGAGGTCGGCCGGGCGGTCGCGGCCGGCAGTCGGCCGCTGACCGGGCTCGCGATCGTGGTCGGCGTCGCGGTGTTGCGCGAAGGCTCCGAGGCCGTGCTGTTCCTGTACGGGATCGCGGCGGGCGATCCGGGCCAGACGCCGCAGATGCTCGTCGGCGGGCTGCTCGGCGTGCTCGGCGGGGCGGGGCTCGGCTACGCGATGTACGCGGGCCTGCTGCAGATTCCGTTGAAGCGCCTGTTCTCCGTCACCAACGCGCTGATCGTGCTGCTCGCCGCGGGCATGGCGAGCCAGTGCGTCGGCTTCCTGCTGGCGGCCGGCCTCGTGCCGTCGTGGGGCGATGCGGTCTGGGACACGTCGTGGCTGCTCAAGGAATCGAGCATCGTCGGCAAGGCGCTGCATACGCTGATCGGCTATACCGCGCGGCCGGCGGGCATCCAGATCGCCGCGTACGTCGCGACGCTGGTCGCGATCGTCGTGCTGACACGGCTCGTCGGCCGGCCGCAGCAGACGGTGAGGCCGCCGCACGCCGCTGCGTGAGTGTTGCCGGGTTTCCGGGTTCGAATGAAAGAAGGGGCGTCATGGACGCCCCTTCTTTCATTTGCGGTGCGCGACGCGCCTGCGCTCGGTCAGCTGTGGTTGTCGATCCACGCGCGTGCCCATTCGAGCCCGGCATCGCGCGCGTCGTCTTCGGTATCGAACACGCCGAGCACGCCCGACGCCTCGACGAGCCGGTTGTTCTGCGTGATCGTGCCGCTCGCCGCGAAGCGCTCGGGCTGCATGATCTCGTCCTGCTGCAGGATCGCGTGGCCCCAGATCTGGTAGCCGTGGTAGGTCTGCGCTTCCATTATCGAGTCACCTCCGCCGAGCGGCCGTGCGTGCCGACCTGCAGCACGTTGCCGTCCGGCGTGTATTGACGCGGGATGTCGGAGAAGGTGAGCGCGCGCGTCGCGTCCGGCGCGGCCGGCTGCATCACCGTGAGACGCCCGGGCGCCGGTTGCGCGACGGGGCGCGGGGCGGCACGGGTTTCGGTCGCGGTGGCGGTCGGGCGGTGCGAGCCCGCTTTCACGGCCTGCGCGACGCGACGCTTGGGCGGTTTCGCGGCGGCTTTCGGCGTGGCGCTCGCGTGCTTCTCCGCGCTCTTGCCGGTACGCGCGTCGGCGCCCGGATGGGCAGTCGGCGTACGGGCATCCGGCGTACGGGCTGCCGGCTGCCGCGCCTCGGGCGGGTTCCAGACCTCGACATAGTGCTCGGCGGCCCAGCCCGTCGACGCGAACGTCAGCGCCAGCAATCCGCATCCAAACAGTCTTACCATTGTCTCTCCGTCATATTCGTTGCGGCGCGTCCGGTCGGGGCCGTGCAGGGGCATTCGGGGAAGCCGGCTCAGGAGAACACCTCGAGCCCGTGTTTCTCGACGATCTGGAGCATGCGCGCGGCGATGCCGCTCGGCCGCTTGTCGCCCTGTTCCCATTGGCGGATCGTCGACGTCGTCGTGTTCAGGTAGAGCGCGAACACGCTCTGGCTGACGTTGACCGACTTGCGGATGCGGGCGATCGCTTCCGGATCGAACTGCGGCGCGGCTTCGATGCAGAGATCGTCGTATTCCCGCATCGTCTTCTTGTCGATCAGTTGCGCACGATACAGGCCGGACGCGGCGCTGTGGATCGCCTCCGTCGCATCGCTCTTGAATCGACTCTTAGCCATTGCAAATCTCCACAAGCTCTTTCAGTGCGACCAGCGTCGCGATGTCGCTGTCGGTGTGTCGACCTACGTCCGCGGCGAGCTTTCTGAACGCGCGCAGTTCGCATGCGTCGATGTTGTCGTGGTCGCATTTCGCGAACAGGAACACGAACACCCACGTGTGCCCGACCTTGCCCAGCACGATCCCGCGCTGCCGATTGCCGTCGAGGCGCTTTTTCCAGACGTTGCCGCCGAGATCGACGCCCTGGCCGCGGGCCAGTTCCCGCACCGCGCGGCAGAGCTCGCCATCGGCGATTCCCGCTTTCCCGGCTGCCTTGTGAAACCACTTCGTCTTGAAGACGCGTCGTACGGAAGCAGACATGTCGAGCCGGTCAAGTTAGCACAGGATTATATACCACTACGTGGTACATATTTCGACCTGGCCAAACGGCCTGCCTCGCACCCGCAAGCGGTCGGGAGGGCCCGGCGAGGGCCCTCCCGTTGCCGCGTATTACTCCACCGTCACCGATTTCGCGAGGTTGCGCGGCTTGTCGACGTCGGTGCCGCGCGCACACGCGGTGTGATACGCGAGCAGTTGCAGCGGCACGACGTGCAGGATCGGCGACAGTTGCCCGTAGTGCTCCGGCATCCGGATCACGTGCAGGCCGTCGTCGTTGACGATCTGCGTGTCGGCATCGGCGAACACGTAGAGCTCGCCGCCGCGCGCACGCACTTCCTGCATGTTCGACTTCAGCTTCTCGAGCAGCGTGTCGTTCGGCGCGACCGTGACGACCGGCATCGCTTCCGTGACGAGCGCGAGCGGCCCGTGCTTCAGTTCGCCGGCCGGATAGGCCTCGGCGTGGATGTACGAGATTTCCTTCAGCTTCAACGCGCCTTCGAGCGCGATCGGGTAGTGCAGCCCGCGGCCGAGGAACAGCGCGTTTTCCTTGCGCGCGAATTCCTCCGACCACGCGATGATCTGCGGCTCGAGCGCGAGCACGCTGTTCAGCGCGGCCGGCAGATGGCGCAGCTCCTTCAGGAATTGCGCTTCCTGCGCGGCATCGACGTGCCCGCGCAGCTTGCCGAGCGTCGCGGCCAGCACGAACAGCGCGACGAGCTGGGTCGTGAATGCCTTCGTCGACGCGACGCCGATCTCGGTGCCCGCGTGCGTCAGGAACTGCATTTCGGTCAGGCGCACCATCGCGCTCGTCGCGACGTTGCAGACCGCGAGCGTGTGCGTGTGGCCGAGCGACTGCGCATGCTTGAGCGCGGCCAGCGTATCGGCCGTCTCGCCCGACTGCGAGATCACCAGCACGAGCTGGCGCGGGTTCGGCACCGACTCGCGATAGCGGTATTCGCTGGCGATCTCGACCTGGGTCGGGATCTTCGCGATCGATTCGAGCCAGTACTTCGCGGTGAGGCCCGAGTAGTAGCTCGTGCCGCACGCGAGGATCAGCAGGCTGTCGATGTCCGCGAACGCGGCGGGCGCGGCGTCGCCGAACAGCGTCGCGTCGAAGGCTTCCGTCTGCGGCACCGTGTCGCCGATCGCGCGCGGCTGCTCGAAGATTTCCTTCTGCATGAAGTGGCGATAGGGGCCGAGCTCGACCGCGCCGCCGTATGCGCTGACCACGCGGATTTCGCGCTGCACGGTGGCGCCGTGGCGATCGACGATCGTCACGCCGTCGAGCGACAGCTCGCACACGTCGCCTTCCTCGAGGAACGTGAAGCGGTCGGTGCTGCCCGCGAGCGCGAGCGCATCGGACGCGAGGAAGTTCTCGCCGTCGCCGTGACCGACGACGAGCGGCGAACCCTGGCGCGCGCCGACGACGGTGTGCGGCTGGTCCTTGTGGATCACGGCGATCGCGTATGCACCGTGCAGCTGCTGCACGGCTTCGCGCACCGCGTCGAACAGGTTGCCGCGGTACAGGCTGTGCACGAGGTGCGCGATCACTTCGGTGTCGGTCTGCGACACGAATTCGTAGCCCTTGGCCCGCAGCGCGTCGCGCAGCGGCTCGAAGTTCTCGATGATGCCGTTGTGCACGAGCGCGAGCGCGTTCGACGAGAAGATCGGGTGCGCGTTGTGCGTGACGGGCGCGCCGTGGGTGGCCCAGCGCGTGTGCGCGACGCCCGTCGTGCCTTCGAGGTGCGTCTCGCGCACCTGCGTGTCGAGATCGGCAACGCGCGCGACGCTGCGCGCGCGCTTCGGTGCGCCCGGCTCGAGCACGGCGACGCCGCACGAGTCGTAGCCACGGTATTCGAGGCGCCGCAATCCTTCGATCAGCACCGGAACGATATTACGCTGCGCAACTGCGCCGACAATGCCGCACATGAATGGTCAATCCTGTCAGTCGAAGCGGGCGCCGCGTGGGCGCCCGCAAAAGGTTCAGCTCTTCTTCTTGACCGGGCGGACGTAGCCGCTCTTCGCGGTCTGCGTCTTCTCGTTCAACGCGAGGACGCCCTCGGCCACGTCCTTCCAGATCGTCGTGCCGGCGGCGATCGTCACGCCGCGGCCGACGCGCACGGGCGCGACGAGCTGCGTGTCGGAGCCGACGAACACGTCGTCCTCGATCACGGTGCGGAACTTGTTCGCGCCGTCGTAGTTGCAGGTGATCGTGCCCGCGCCGATGTTCACGCGCGCGCCGATGTCGGCGTCGCCGATGTACGTGAGGTGGTTCGCCTTCGAGCCGTGGCCGATCACCGCGTTCTTCACCTCGACGAAGTTGCCGACGTGCGCTTCGTCCGCGAGCTGCGCGCCGGGGCGCAGCCGCGCGTACGGGCCGATCACGGTGTTCGCGCCGAGTTCGGCGCCGTCGATGTGCGTGAATGCGTCGATGCGCGTGCCGGCGCCGACCGACGCGTTGCGGATCACGCAGTTCGCGCCGATCGTCACGTTGTCGGCGAGCGTCACGTTGCCTTCGAACACGCAGTTCACGTCGATCGACACGTCGCGGCCGCAGCGCAGCGTGCCGCGCACGTCGACGCGCGCCGGATCGGCGAGCGTGACGCCGTCGACGAGCAGCGCGTCGGCGACGTTGCGCTGGTGAATGCGCTCGAGCTCCGCGAGCTGCGCCTTGCTGTTCACGCCGAGCGTTTCCCATTCGTCGTCGGGCTGCGACGTGACGACCTCGAAGCCGGCCTCGATCGCGAGTTCGACGACGTCGGTCAGGTAGTACTCGCCCTGCGCGTTTTCGTTCTTCAGCGCGCCGAGCCACATCGACAGCTGCGCCGTGGGCGTGACGATGATGCCGGTGTTGATCTCGGCGATCTTCAGCTCGTCCGGCGACGCATCCTTCTGCTCGACGATGCGCGTGACGAAGCCGGCCGCGTCGCGCACGATGCGGCCGTAGCCGGTCGGGTCGTCGAGCGTGACGGTGAGGATGCCGTAGCGGCCGTCGCGCGCGGCATCGACGAGACGCTGCAGCGTCGACGCACGGGTGAGCGGCACGTCGCCGTACAGCACGAGCGTCGGTTGCGCGGGATCGAGGAGCGGCAGCGCCTGGCGCACCGCGTGGCCGGTGCCGAGCTGCTCGGCCTGCACCGCGAACTGGACGTCGGGTGCGGCGACCGCAGCCTGAACCTGCTCGGCGCCGTGGCCGACGACGACGACGAGCCGGGATGGCTGCAGCGTGCGCGCGGTGTCGATGACGTGGGAGAGGAGCGGCCTGCCGGCCAGCGGGTGAAGCACTTTCGGCAGCGCGGAACGCATGCGCTTGCCGGTGCCTGCCGCCAAAATCACGATATTCATGGCGCGCGCGTGGGTCAGAGTTCGAAGCCGTCCATTTTAGCATGCGGCCCTTGTCGCTCCGGGCCTGTCGCGGCGGGGCGACAACGCCGAAACGAGGCCGCCGGCCCCGGTTTCGGCGGGTGTTCAGTCCCTGCTTACAGGTCGTCGAACTGGACGATCGAGATCGGTCGGGCGGCGCCCGGCGCCGCTGAGTCGTCACCCGATGCGCACGGTTCCTCGTCGAACGCGATGTCGCCTTGCGGATCGGCTTCGCCGGTGGCGCGCAGCGACTGGAACGGGTACAGCGTCGTGTCCATCAGGTGCGACGGCACGACCTTCGCGAGCGCGTTGAACATGTTCTCGACGCGGCCCGGGAAGCGCTTGTCCCAGTCGCGGATCAGCGCCTTCATTTCCGCGCGCTTCAGGTTCGGCTGGCTGCCGCACAGGTTGCACGGGATGATCGGGAATTCGCGCAGCTCCGCGTATTTCTCGAGATCGGTTTCCTTCACGTACGCGAGCGGGCGGATCACGATGTTCTTGCCGTCGTCCGACTGCAGCTTCGGCGGCATTCCCTTCAGCTTGCCACCGTAGAACATGTTCAGCAGCAGCGTCTGCACGATGTCGTCGCGATGATGGCCGAGCGCGATCTTGGTCGCGCCGAGCTCGCCGGCCACGCGGTACAGGATGCCGCGGCGCAGCCGCGAGCACAGCGAGCACGTCGTCTTGCCTTCCGGCACAAGCCGCTTGACGATGCTGTAGGTGTCCTGGTTCTCGATGTGGAACGGCACGCCGACCTGCTTCAGGTATTCGGGCAGCACGTGCTCGGGGAAGCCCGGCTGCTTCTGGTCGAGGTTCACCGCGACGATGTCGAAGTCGATCGGCGCGCGTTCGCGCAGGCGCAGCAGCACGTCGAGCATCGCGTAACTGTCCTTGCCGCCCGACAGGCACACCATCACCTTGTCGCCCTGCTCGATCATGTTGTAGTCGCCGATCGCCTGGCCGACCTGGCGCACGATCCGCTTGAACAGCTTGTTGTTCTCGTACGCTTCCTTCTGCTCGCGGCGTGTCAGCGCGGGGCGGCCGGTCGGCGCGGCGGCGTCGTCCAGCGTGGCGGCGTCGGCCGTCGTGTCGTTCATGTGGGGGGCGTTCATTGGCGCTCCTCGTCCTTGATGCGAAAGACTTCGACGCCGACGGCGTCGCAGTCCGGATAGGCGTCCGGTTTCTCGGTACGGACACGTACCGCGCGCACGGTATCGTGCGCCAGCAGGTGCGCGGCGATCGAATCGCACAGCGTTTCCTGCAGGTGGATGTGGCCGCGCGCCAGGCTCTGCGCGACGCTCTGCTTCATCAGGTCGTAGTCGACGACTTCGTGCAGCCGGTCGTCGACGGGGGTGGACAGCGCGAGCGGCACGAACAGGTCGATGTTGATGACGACGCGTTGCTCGCCGCGCTTCTCGTGTTCGAAGGCCCCGATGTTGATGTGCACCTCGTAGTCGCGCAGGTAGAGCCTGCGGCAATCCGCGAGGCGGGGGTGCAGGAGAGCGGAAAACATGGTCGTCCCAGTCAAATTGGCGTGCGCGCACGCAAAGCGGCGCGGGCGGCGGCGCTCAGGCCGCACCCGCGCGGTTCATTCATTCGGGCCGGCGGCGGGCGGCACCAGGTGCTCGCCGCCGTCGACGGTCAGCGTCGCACCCGTCACGCCGGGCGCGCTCGCGAGATA